>NZ_BAAFQO010000011.1:0-94724 GCF_042849115.1 Lactococcus muris
GCCTTCCAAGCCTTCAACCAGCGGGCCATCAATGACCGCATCCGAGAAAACATCCCCGGAGGCCGTGTCCACGACTACTACAACCGTGACACGGAAAACAAGGACGTCTTCGTGGAGAACTATGGCAATGTGCCCCTCATGGCCCGTATCCGCCTCTCCGAGTTCATGGAGAAACGCTCAGTAGGAGATACAGACTTCACCCCTATAGTGAACAATACCATCCGTGACCAAGTGGACACTTGGACGGTCATGCGTCCCTCAGAGACCAACCTCAACACCCGGGTAGGAGACTCGGCAGCCTTCAACACCTACTCCAACCTGACCTTTGGTTGGAGCCGCTCCGGTCAAGATGCCCCATGGTTCATGCCTACCTTCAACCGGGACAACCAAGACCTGATGACAGCAGCGGCAGGACATGCCCGTGACTGGGTCACAAGTACAGCAACAGACGGTGTCACAGACGGCGCCACTCACCCCGGAGACGGTACAGATGCCTACTGGTCCTCTGGCGATAGCTTTGATAACAGCGGACCAGTTTGGCCGGGAGAAGAAGTCACCCATGATGCGGCTCAAAACCTGCAACAAGACCGTGCCCCAATGACCATCAGCCAGTGGGCAGCCTTGCCTAATAACCTGAAAGTCGGGAACTTCTGGGTCATCGACCACCAAACAGGCTGGGCTTACTGGGCCAATCAACTCCAAGCAGGAGAGACCACTTCTTACCTCTTGGATGCAGCAGAGATGACCGCAGCAGCGAATGCTATTCCGGGAGAATATTACTACGGTATCCATGTGGACGGGCAACTGATTAGTCCCGACCGTATCAATGATTTCTTGGCTGCAGATGGAAGCTATACCCACCATGATGACTTGTCAGACTTCTTGACAGCCGTACAGACTGGTTCCATTGATAACAACTGGGGGAACCCAGGACCAGATGACAATGTCCAACCCGACCAAATCAACTTTAGTATCATGGCACCGGGGACCATCTTTACTATGGCTAATGAGCAGTATCGTTATTTGGAGAATCAAGGTGGTGGGAATCATTTGATTATCCGGAATGAGGGTATTACAAACGTTTCATGGGTCAATCAGGAAACGCGTACCAATGAATGGTATGATGCTCTTGATACAACAGTTAGAGCTATGGTTCGGCCTGTAGTTATCCCTGAAGCGGAACCTGTTATGCTAGATAGCGATGTTACATGGATGACTGGACACGGTACACGCTGGTTACCTACTAATATAGAAGATTTCCCAGAAGTTGCTAACGACGTGAGTCGAGTTGATACAAGTGGTAGCTCCCGCGCCTTTTCACTTTCTTTAGCAGATATAGTCCGTTTATCAGGTCCAGAGCGTGCTTTTACTAATCTAGAGAGTCGTGGAGCAGATGTTACCTTTAATTGGTGGCTTCGTACGCGCGGTGGTATTGAGGGAGATTCTACAGTACGTCAGTGGGGAATAACTGGTCTGGGTTCGGCTAATCCTCGTGGTTCAGTTGGGGGATACCATATGTTGGGTATTGCAACTGGACGTGCACTTCGCCCAGCCCTAATCGTCCACCAATAAAATCAAAAAAAGTCAAAACAAAAAATCACCCAACATGGCACTACACATGCCTCATTGAGTGATTTTTTATATTTATTTTAAGAGCTTCCCTTACTCTCCCTATGGAGAACAGGTTTCTTATTTAGGTTAAATGCTATCTAACGTCCGTTTTTGCTCCTCAAAAACCTCCGTTAACTTATGCGCGAAATTGCCCTTGATGGCCCCTTTTAGAGCAGATGAATTCTTAGAAAGCGCTTGTTTTGCTGTAGCCACTTCATGCTTTGACGTTTTCTCCAACTGAGTCCGTTGTTGTCTGCTTTTATCTACAGCAATCAGCCCTTTTATTTGAATTCTTATTTTCTGAAACTCTTTTTGAGCTTTCTTAATAAGTTCATCTACACCATTCATACTTAAGCATCAATCTCCTTCCTTCAATTGACGATATTGTCTATTAAATTCGTGTTCAGCTTCTTCCAACTGCTGTTGAATTTTTCTTTTCTCAGCTTGGAATTTTTCACCGTATTCTTCTGAAAGTTGATGGAGGCGATAGCGTGAAAACTGAGAGGCTTCCGAAGCATCCCCCTCTGCCTCTCGAAGCATTTGAGAGATATCCTTTGATGCCTCTTCCATCAGCTGATTAAAGGTCTGTTCTCCCCGTCTTATCTCCTCTGCCTGTTCTTCCAGCTGTGCTCTTTTGTAGTTATAATCCCGTCTTAATTCTTCTTCTGTAAGCAAAACTCTTTTCCTTAGCCTTTCAATTCTTGTGCCAATTCGGCATCTCTTGCAAGCAGTTCTGAAATTTTCTCCTTGATTTCACGCTCAAGCTGCTTGAATTTGTCGCTCATCTGTTTGACTTGATCCATTTTATGTTGATAGAGTTGTGTCGGGATTCCCACGATATTGTTTTCTGTAAAACCAACACTTTCAAGGGCTGCATAGACTTCCCACTTCTCAAGTTGGCTTCCTACAGCTACTGCATCTGATAAGGTTTTCATCCAGAGGTTTTCTGTCTCTTTAATCCCATTTTGATAGACCTGTATGACATTGGTCATTGCCAGCTGAAACTCTGCGCCAGCGGTGGAAACAATGGCCAGAGCTTGAGCAGAGTCCAGATATATTTTTTCACTAGAGGATAAACCACCCGCACTTTCTGTCAAAGTTTTCTTTAAAACTCCTAAGGCTTCCATCTGCACCTTAAAGGAGTGAGAAAGCTGAGTCATTTTGGAGTTCAGAACAGCTTGCTGTGGGATACCGTGACTTTTTCCTTTCCCATCCAAGATATTTCCTTTTTCATCAAACTTCCACAGATTAAGATCATGGTAATTAAGGGGATTGAGCCCTAGAAAACCATAATTAAGCACAACTTCTGAACCTGTTGTGTCTATCTTCTGACCTAAAACACTCCACAGCAGTTTCCCATTTTTAAAGCGAGCAATGATATCTCCACCATAGCCGACTAAATCCATTTGATTGAGGAAATTTGTTAACATTCCAGGATTTTGTTTTACCCATGCTTTAGCTTGTGGCGACAAGACACTATAAGGGTCTGGGCCGTTAAAGGTTACCGACTGCCAGTGATGCTCTGCGCCTTGTGCTAGAGCAAGAAAAGCACCAAGTGAGTGACCTGTCGTTGAAATATCAGAATACGGGTAAGCTTTAGCCACTTCATTGGCAAAACGATTGGCGGAGTCCAGCTGAAAACCGCTTACAGAACCCATGACATTGAGCCCATCTACGGCTAGGTCTTTCCAGTCTGATGGATTTGTCCCAGCATAGGCAATTACAACTTGGCTGGTATCAGTTTCTCCATCTATTTTCGGAGCTACGGCCATTGCTTGAAAGCCGTTTTCTGTACTATATTCAGACTTCAAAACTTCCCATTTTTTACCATTGACAGTAAAAACGTCCCCTTCATGGAGAACTTGCTTATCTTTTACATTTCTGTCAACACGATAAGCTTCGCTTGCTAAGTTTTTATAATCTTCCGGTGTCATTTTATAATCTCGCGCTCTCCGTTTCCGTAAATTACTTCTAGAGGACTGTCAGAGACATCAGTATTTTTACTTGGCTCATATTTATCGCCAAAAACAATTCCTATCCTATTTCTTTCCAAGCCCATAACAAAAACTTGACCATTTACTGTAACATCAGCATCTATAGACCAAGGCAATCCAATACCGTCAGATGAGCCTTCACCTTTAAAGACAACTTTTGTTGCACGTGGCTCTTCTTTTTTCAAAGTCAAGGCAGCCTGTCTTTGGTACTCTAAATTTTGATTATGTGCTTTTTTGTCCATAAACATTTTTCCTCCAATAGCAAGTCCCAAAATAACAAGCACAGCCGTTATTCCAACTGCTATTCTCTTTGTCTGTTTCGACATGCTTTATTTCCTTTAAAAAAGTAGTCTTTTCAGACTACAAATTTCTTTGATTTAGAACCCAAAACTTTGCGCATCTTGTGCATCACGTTCTGCAACTGTGTCCGCATATTTGTTGAGTTGTTGATTGATGCTTTCTAGCAATTCTTCGAATTTTTGAACATTTTGATAGAGTTGGTTGTACTGTTCCAAGTAAGCTTGGAAGGCTTGACCTTTCCACTCTTCCGCGATTGTGCTGTTCATTGAATTTACACGTTGAATCGCTTGTTCGATTTCTTCCTTAGATTGGATATAAACTTGTGCTTGTTGCTTTAGTTCTTCGGGTGTAACGCTAATTGTTGCCATTTTTATTCTCCTTTAAAATAATATAATATATGTAATAAAAAATTATTACCTTACTTTATAAGAAAACACGCCAAGCAAAAGTGAGAAAACAACATTATTTTCTCACAATATTATTTTATCAACATCTTCTAAAAATGTCAAAAAATATTAGCGGTGAGCACAAGGAGTAAAGAGAGTCACAAAGCTGGAGAGTTCAGCAGTAGAGCAGCTATCATCCCCAGAGAAACAAAAAAATAAGGCCTTTTAAATCAGACCTTATTTATTAACTGTTGAATGATATTATTTTTCGATATTATCTTCTTTGATAAAGTAATTGGGACGTTGTTTCGTCTCAAGAAAGACCTTGGACAAGTACTTTCCAATGATACCTAGAGAGAGAAGTTGCAAACCACCAAGCATCAAGATAAGGATAATGAGTGTCGGAAAACCTTGAACAACTTCACCCCAGAGCAGGGTTTTCAAGGTATAAAAAAGGCTCATTAAAACAGAAATTAAAAAGCTGATAAGCCCAATAAATGTAGCCAAACTCAGAGGTGCATCGGAAAAATTAATGATACCGTCGATGGAGTAGTGAAGCAGTCCCCAAAAGCTCCAGGAGGTTTTTCCCGCGACACGTCCTACATTCTTGTACTCTAAGTATGTCACATCATAACCTACCCAGGAGAATAAGCCTTTGGAAAAGCGATTGTGCTCGGGAAGTTCCAAAATACTATCCACTACCTGCCGAGTCATAAGACGATAATCTCGCGCCCCGTCAACCATCTGCGTGCTTGATATTTTATTGATTATCTTATAAAAAGTTTTTGCAAAGAGAGAGCGGATAAAGGGTTCATCCTTGCGTGAAATGCGCCGTGTTCCAACAATATCATAACCCTCCAAAATCTTGGCATACATTTCATTGAGCATATGGGGAGGGTCTTGCAAGTCAGCATCCATAACCGTAACATAGTCACCTGTGGCTACACGTAGCCCAGCCAGAAGAGCGGCTTCTTTGCCGAAATTTCTAGAAAAACTTATATATTTAATGTTGGAATGTTTTTTGCAGAGCGACTTAATCACGTCAAGTGTCCGATCGGAAGAACCATCATTAATAAAATAAAAGGTTTTGTCTAGAGGTAAATCTAAAGTTTGAGCATTGACCTCATCGACAAACAGCTCAAGGGTTTCCTCTTCATTGTAGGAAGGGACAATGATTGACAATGTCGGCTTTTCCATGACTTGCTCCTTTCTCATTTTTAAACCCTCTATACAGATGAGAAGAGTTAAACTTTTAATATTATATCACAGTTTGATTTGACAGTCTGTTCGAGTTTTTTTATTCTGGCATGACAGGCAGTTCTCTTCTGTGGCACTCACTTTTTTGGACATTTAGCTCCTTCTTGACGAATTTTAGTTTTGTGTGTATAATTAGATAATTAAAATAAAAATGATGTAAAAAACAGATAAATATCTGCTAAAAATGTTTATATCAGGCTCTTTTGAACCTTGATAAAAAGGAGAAATAATTGGCTCTCTTTCAAAAGAAAAAATATATTAAGATTAATCCCAATCGTTCGACGGATCAAAAAGAAAGGACTAAACCTGAAGTCCCAGATGAACTTTTTGCCAAATGCCCTGCCTGTAAGCACAGCATCTATAGGCAAGACCTTGGTGCCAGCAAAATCTGCCCACATTGTGGCTATAACTTCCGGATTACCGCTCCGGAGCGTCTGAAACTTTTAGTGGATGCGGATTCGTTTGAAGAAAGGTTTACAGGAATTGAAAGTAAGAATCCATTGGACTTTCCCAACTATGTTGAAAAACTTGCGGCAACGAAAGACAAGACCGGCTTAGATGAAGCAGTCATGACAGGAATGGCGAGGATTAAAGGGCAGAAGGTTGCTCTAGCCATCATGGACTCGACCTTCATCATGGCTTCTATGGGGACAGTTGTTGGTGAAAAAATAACACGTCTTTTCGAGATGGCAACAGCTGAAAAGCTTCCAGTTCTTATTTTTACAGCTTCTGGTGGGGCGCGTATGCAAGAAGGGATTATGTCTCTTATGCAGATGGCGAAGATATCCGCAGCTGTCAAGAAACATTCTACTGCTGGATTGCTCTATATCACTGTTTTAACGGATCCGACTACGGGTGGAGTGACGGCTTCTTTTGCCATGTTGGGAGATATTATCTTGGCAGAACCACAGTCATTGATTGGCTTTGCGGGGCGACGTGTTATTGAGCAAACTGTACGTCAGACCTTGCCAGATGATTTCCAAAAGGCAGAGTTTCTTTTAAAGCATGGTTTTGTAGATGCGATTGTCAAACGTCAAGAACTGCGTGAAAAGCTGGCCTTACTTTTGAAACTTCATGGAGGTGTGAAAAATGTCTGAAATTGCAGAGGTTATTAATAAAGCGCGTGCCAGTGATCGTATAGCTGTCCGGGATATTATCGCGGAACTTTTCACAGATTTTTTTGAACTTCATGGGGATCGACAATTTACAGATGATGAAGCTATTGTTGGAGGAATTGCTTCTTTTCAGGGGCAAGCCATTACTGTGATTGGCATTCAAAAAGGTAAAAATCTTGAAGAAAATTTAGCGACGAACTTTGGCCAACCCAGTCCAAATGGCTATCGAAAAGCCTTACGTCTGATGAAGCAAGCTGAAAAGTTTAAACGTCCGATCCTTACTTTCGTCAACACTGCTGGCGCCTATCCTGGCATTGAGGCAGAAGAACGTGGACAGGGTGAAGCTATCGCCCGCAATCTATATGAGATGTCTGACTTAAAAGTTCCTGTGTTGACGTTTATCACTGGTGAAGGGGGCTCAGGTGGTGCCTTAGCTTTAGCTGTTGCTAACAAGGTTTACATGTTAGAAAATGCCATGTACTCTGTCCTTTCCCCAGAAGGTTTTGCGACCATTCTCTGGAAGGATGGTTCACGGCGTGATGAGGCGGGAGAACTGATGAAGATTAGGGCCGAAGACCAGCTTAAGATGGGGATTATCGAAGGAATTGTTCCCGAAGAAAATCTCATGGAAAACTTGAAGCAGATTATTCAGACGGAACTTCATAACTTGGCACAGCTGTCAGAAGAAGAACTGCAAGAAAGTCGCTACCAACGTTTCAGAAAATATTAGAACAAGAGAGATATGCAAAAAGCTCAAGAACTTGTCGAAAGGACAGGCTTGAGCTTTTTCATTTTACGGATGGCGGGTTTTGAAAGAGTTATGCATCCTTTTCTCATCAAACACTCATTTCATTTGACCTTTTTTTATACTATAGACTCAGAAAGTAAACGTAACATTAGAAATGTATATGTAATGAAAATCTAAAAGTACAGGTTACGTCAAAGGAGGAGTTTATGACACCAGAAAAGAAAAACCATCGGCGGCTGCGCAACCTCGCGCTCTTATCGCTCTTGTTACTCGCAGTAGGCGGCACCTTCGCCTTCCAAGCCTTCAACCAGCGGGCCATCAATGACCGGCTGAATGAAGTGGAGATCAATGTCGGTGGCCGTGTCCACGACTACTACAACCGGGAGACAGAGAACAAGGACGTCTTCGTAGAAAACTATGGCGAACGGCCAATCATGGCACGGATACGCCTGTCCGAGTTCCTAGAAACCCGCCAACGTGATGAAGCTAACTTCACCCCCTTAGTGGCAGGAACCAGCCGTGACGATGTAGAAAACTGGACCACATGGATTCCCAGCGCAAACGACATCACCGACCGTGCAAACAATAATCCGTCCAATGCCTTCGACCAGTACGCCAACCTCATCTTTGGTTGGGAACGTTCCGGTCAAGATGCCCCATGGTATATGCCCACCTTCAACCATGACAACCTAGACTTAAGAACAGCAGCCGCAGGACATGCGCGGGACTGGATTGAAGGGAGCGGTGCTACAGATGCGGTCACAGACGGCGCGACACATCCGGGAGATGGAATTGATGCTTACTGGTCAGCAGGCGGCAGCTTTGACAACAGTGGTCCAATCTGGCCGGGAGAAGAAGTGACCAACCAAACTGCTCAAAACTTACAACAAGACCGTGCGCCAATGACTATGAACCAGTGGAGCAACTTGCCTAACGAAGACAAGATAGGCAACTTCTGGGTGGTTGACCACAACACAGGTTGGGCTTACTGGGCCAACAGACTGAACAGTGAGCAAGCCAGCTCTTACCTGCTTGATGCAGCGGAGATGACGGCTGCCATTGAGGACAAGGTCTTTAACGGTTTCTACTACTATGGGATTCATGTCGAGAGTGGCTTAGTCAGTCCTGACCAGCATGAGGAGTTCCTCAATGACGGGGAGCAACACCATGCGGAGCTGGAAGACTTCCTCCGTGGTATCCAGAACGGGGTGATGTATGATGACGGCCCGAACCCACTGCCTAACGAAGACAGCCCGCCAGCAGCCTTTGACTTTTCGACCATGCGTCCGGGTCGTATCTTTACCATGGCTGGGGAGCAGTACCGTTATCTGGAGAATCAAGGTTCTGGGAATCATCTGATTATTCGGAACAATGTGATTAGTAATGCTCGTTTTCATAATCAAGAGAGCTTCATTGACACATGGTATAGTGGACTAGATGCATCGGTTAGAAATATGGTGCAACCTGTGGCCAATACTTTTACGACAGGTGCTATTCCACATGAGGATGTAACTTGGACAGATGGGACTATAAATAGACCAACCAATTTGCATGACTTTCCAGAAGCTGATGCAGATGTATCTCGAGTTGTTCCGGGCGGAACGCCACGTGCATTTCCTCTATCTGTGGCAGATGTGACACGTCTTTTTGGTAATAGACAAGAACGGAGACTACTTCACATTCCTCCATATGGTGCTTATTGGATGCTTCGTACTCCCGGAACACCGGGACATGGCTGGCTCGTCTCTATGGGAGGCTGGATAGGTGGTGACTTACCTGATACATGGGGGGACCTGGTGGCGGTGCTCGTCCCGCTCTCATCATCAACCAATAAAACGAAAGAAAAACGTTCATCCGATAAAATGAACGTTTTTATGTTAAATTAATCTTTCTTACCAAACAAAGCAGAAGCGACAAGAACGACGATGACCGCACCAACGATAGAAGGAATCAAAGCCATCCCTGCCAAATGCGGGCCCCAGCTTCCTAAAAGCATTTGTCCAACAAAGGAGCCGAGAAGGCCTGCGACAATATTTGCGATACAGCCCATTTTTGAGCCTTTTGATGTAATTGCTCCGGCAGCCATACCAATCAGAGCCCCAACGATAAGTGACCAAATCATAAAATAATCTCCTTTTTAAATAAATATTCTTATCTTATTTTAACATAAATTTTATTTTGTTTAAAATTTTTGCTTTCCGGAAAGATAATTCTGTTCTCTTTAGCTCAGTTTTGCTAAAATAAAGAGTAAGGAGGATAAAAATGTACGACTTTTATGAATATCCAAAATGCTCGACTTGTCGCAAGGCAAAAGCAACTTTAGAGCGCTTAGGAATTGACTATAATGCTATTGATATTAAGCTGAATCCACCCAAAGCTGAGCAATTTGAAAAATGGTTTGCAGATGTTCCTGTTAAAAAATTTTTCAACACAAGTGGTCTGGTTTATCGTGAGATGGGCCTAAAAGATAAGTTAGCAGACTTGACAGAACATGAAGCAGCAGAACTCTTAGCCTCAAATGGGATGCTGGTTAAACGCCCGCTGATTGTTAAAGAGGGCAACATTGTCTTGATTGGCTTCAAGGAAGAGGCTTATCAAGAGCTGGCTCAATAAGAATAAAAAAGCACGAGTGCGTGCTTTTTTAAATGTTAATTTCTAAAACGATGGGCACATGGTCTTGACGTGCGCCAGAATCCAAAGGTTCTGCTCGTGTAATCTTATCGGCTAAGCAGTCAGAAACAAGCCAATAGTCAATTCTCCATCCGGAGTTATTGATTTTTGCTGTGCGAGAACGTTGGGCGAACCATGTATAAATACTCCGTCCCGGTGCGTAATAACTTTCCACATTGCCATGAATTTTACGGAAGCTATCTGTAAAACCAGCAGCTAATAAGAGACCGAATTTTTCGCGTTCTTGGTCTGTAAAACCAGCAGAATTACGGTTTCCTTTAGGATTTGCAAGGTCTATTTCGGTGTAAGCTGCATTGAAGTCTCCACAGGCAAAGACAGGCTTTTGACTGTCCAACAGTTGCAAGTAGGCGCGATACTGATCGTCCCACTGTCCACGGAGGTCTAAACGATTAAGGGCATCACCTGCATTGGGTGTGTAGACTGTCGTGACGAAAAAATCAGGAAATTCAAGCGTGATGATACGACCTTCGCTATCCATGGGTTCTGGCGCTCCAATTTCCGGCATAGTTATAACTGGCTCAGGCAAGCTTTTCTTATACAGGAACAGCGTCCCCGAGTACCCTTTACGTGCAGGTGGTGTACTGATGCGGTGAACAATTTCATAGTCTGGGAAGTGGCTGCCTAAAACTTCAAGTACCTTGTTTGTTTTTTTGAGGTCACCGTTGAGTTTCGTTTCTTGAATGGCGATAACATCTGCTTTAGATGCAGCAAGCTGTTCGACCACAGCCATTGATAGAGCTGCACGATTACTTGTTCCAGTCAAGGCTGCGTTCAGCGAATCGATATTCCATGAGATAAATTTGTAAGTCATAATCAAATCCTTTTAGCTTTATTAAGTTAATTATAACATACCTTATTGATTGATAATCTCAAAGGAAAACGGGATAGGAAGTATGATGGAGAGAAAAACTCTTAAATACTATTTAGAATAAGAATTCCTTGAAAAGGATATGCTATAATAAAAACAAGGCTTTTTTCAATGCACAATTGGAAAAATACTAATCAAGTGGCTTTCATTAGGCCACGAATTAGGAGAAAAAATGACTGAAAACAAAAACTTTTACATCACAACGCCAATTTATTATCCTTCAGGGAAATTACATCTCGGTTCAAGCTACACAACAATCGCTTGTGACGTTCTTGCACGTTACAAACGTTTGATGGGCTTTGATACCTTTTATTTAACAGGCCTTGATGAACACGGCATGAAAATTCAACGTAAGGCTGAAGAGTTGGGCATGACACCCAAAGAATATTTGGACCCAATGGCGGAAGATGTTAAAGAACTGTGGAAAATGTTGGACATTTCTTATGACAAATTTATCCGCACAACAGACAACTATCATGAAGAAGCCGTTCAAAAGGCTTTTGAGCAACTTTTGGCACAAGACGATATTTATTTGGATAAATATGCGGGTTGGTATTCCGTTTCTGATGAAGAATTCTTTACAGAAGCACAGTTGGAAGAAGTTTATCGTGATGCAGACGGTAAAGTCATCGGGGGTAAAGCGCCATCAGGTCACGAAGTAGAATGGGTCGAAGAAGAATCTTACTTCTTCCGTATGAGTAAGTATGCGGACTGGCTTTTAAGTTATTATGAATCACATCCAGATTTCATCCAACCTGAGATTCGTAAAAATGAAATGATAAATAATTTCATCAAACCGGGCTTGGAAGACTTGGCTGTGAGCCGTACAACCTTCACTTGGGGTATTCCTGTGAAGTCTAATCCGAAACACGTGGTTTATGTTTGGCTTGATGCATTGCTTAACTATGTGACTGCTTTAGGCTATGGTTCAGAGGATACTAGCAAACTGGATAAATTCTGGCCAGGTGTGAACATGGTTGGTAAAGAAATCGTCCGTTTTCACACCATCTACTGGCCGATCATGCTTCATGCTTTGGGTATGCAACCCCCTAAACAAGTCTTCGGTCATGGCTGGTTGGTGATGAAAGACGGGAAAATGTCGAAATCTAAAGGAAATGTTGTTTACCCTGATATGTTGGTGAATCGCTATGGTTTAGACCCTGTACGTTATTACCTCATGCGCGCCTTGCCTTTTGGTTCTGACGGCGTCTTCTCACCAGAAGATTTTATTGACCGTATCAACTATGACTTGGCAAATGACCTCGGGAACTTGCTCAATCGTACAGTTGCTATGGTCAACAAATACAATGGCGGCGTTCTGGTTAAAAATGACGCTTCAACGGAATTTGACGCTGCCTTGGAAACAGTCCTCGCTGAAACTCTGGAAAAATACCACACAGCTATGGATAAGTTTGAGTTCAATGTCGCTTTGAGTGAAGTCTGGGTTCTTATCTCTCGGACGAACAAATACATCGATGAAACAGCCCCTTGGATTCTTGCTAAATCAGAAGAGGACAAGGATAAGCTTAATAATGTACTTTATCATTTAGCAGAAAATCTTCGTGTTGTCGCTGCGCTCTTGCAGCCTTTCATGCGTGCGACAAGTAAGAAAATTTTTGCACAACTCGGCCTAACAGAGGAAGAGTTCTCCTTAGAAGATTTAGCTTTCGGTTACGAATTTACGCATAAAGTTGTAGAAAAAGGTGAACCTGTCTTCCCTCGCTTGGATAAGGAAGAAGAAGTGGAATACATCAAGTTACAGATGGCTGGTGGAAAGCTTCCTGAAAAAGAATGGGTACCAGAGGATGTTAAACTTAATCTCACTTTACCAGAAATTAAGTTTAATGACTTTGAAAAGATTGAGTTGAAAGTTGCTGAAGTTTTGGAAGTCAGCCGTGTGGAAGGTTCAGATCGTCTGCTTCGCTTCAAGTTAGATGCAGGTGATGAAGAACCACGCCAAATCTTGTCAGGAATTGCAGAGTTTTATCCCAACGAACAAGAATTTGTCGGTAAAAAACTGCAAATCGTGGCCAACTTAAAACCACGTAAAATGATGAAAAAATATGTCAGTCAAGGGATGATTCTCTCGGCTGAATTTGATGGCAAGTTGCGCGTGCTCGAAGCACCTGCGGATGTACCTGCTGGATCATTAATCGGATAATAAAAATCCAGAAATGTTTGAGATTTCAAGAGAGTGCAAACTATATTCGTACAGTTTTTATGCGAGAGCAAGCATTCAAAAAGTTACTGCCCTTATCAATTTTGAAGAATTACTGTTGATGATTATCCTATTTTTCATCAAATGGTTAACTGAGAAATTGAGGTAAGGCTTTTTGTGCTAGCTAAAAGCGATTATCGAAAATGATTTTAATGGATTGCTGTCATAACATTAGATAGATAATGAGTAATATTTTTTAGGGATAAAGAGATGAAAAAGAACAAAAAAGGGTTAATGTTTAGTCTTTTATCAGTTTTAATGCTTGTTTTAATCTTAACTATTGGAGGGAAAGTGTACATGAGCAATAAAGAAAGTGAAAATATAGCGAACCAAAGAACTGCGGCTCTTGCTTTTAAGGAGATACAACCGGGAATTGAGGAAATTAAGTTCGATGAAGCAGGAAGCTACTCAGGTGCAGGTGTTTGGTCAGTTGGTGCTACTGTTCTTATTGATGGTCAAACATATAAAGAAATTTTGGTTAAAGAAGGTATAGGGGGTGGAGAACCATTACCTGGACCAGATAAAAACGTTCCAACAAATACACCAATTAAAGTTACATATAGCAATGGGAAGGAGGAAGTGTTGGAATGACAACACCCAAGCAGTATTCTGTTATTGATTCAAAGGTTTATGATACAGATAAAGTAAAAAGTTCGAATGCTTTAAGGAGCGGGGATAAATTTTATGAAGATCCTAATGATAAATCCAGTCAACAATATCAAATTTTAAATACTGTGGATACAAACGACCAACACAACAGTCAGGGCTACGAAAAAAACGGCTTTCAAGGTATGGCTGTTGCGCCGATTGTGAATGGAGAACCCGATTACAATCATGTGATTATTGCTTTTGCAGGGACAAATGCGACAGATTGGCATTTGAATGATTTAAGTGCGGATTTGTCAAATGTTGTATTAGGGTTTGAAAAAGACGGCACATTGGAATCTCAGTTCACCAGTGCCCAACAGTTTTACAAGGAGATGGTAAAGGAATATGGGGCCAGTAATATTGAAGCTGTCACAGGCCATTCTTTAGGTGGTGCTTTGGCTCAAAAGGTAGCAGCAACCAACCATGTCCCCGCAGTTACCTTTTCCACCGCAGGAGTAGGTAAGCAATTAACAGAAGCAGAAAAAGCATGGATAAATGGCAAAGGGAAAAAATTTGTTTTGAACTTCATGCATAAGGGGGACCAAATTTCCTCATGGACACATGCTTCAGATTATGGCACAGCGATTTATGCGGGAGATTTTGGAGATGGAACTTTGTTCTCCGGACATTTTCTTGAGTCTTATCACTTTGGTGAAGATGGGTCATTGAAGGACAATGAAGGGAGAATATGGACAATTACAGATAAAGGGGTCTTGAGTGACGGTATTGAACTTATTCAAAAAAGTTTCAAATCTCAAATGAAGCTCTTGGAAGATTTAAAGGTCCGATTTACTGCGAGTGGAGGAGGCTTATCTTCTGGAGAAAAAATCTATTTAGATGCTGCACAAGCTCTTGCTATTATTTCGACAGCTGGTGCAGAATTTAATCTAGCCATGTTGAATGTTATTAAAAATTATCAAGAGGGGATTAAAAAAGCGGAAGAACTTTGGAAAAAGACACGAGATGAAGCTATACAAATGGGGACTCAATTGGAAAAATGGGAAGTCTATGAAGCTCTTGAAAGTGTAGGTTTTACCGAATATAATGTTGTGGGCGTGCCTCGGCAACAATACCAGATGAAAATTGATAAAATCCGAGAAATGAGTGAGCATTTTACAAACCTTGAGCGTGAAATTAAGGCTAAAATTTCAGAAATAGTGGCTCGTGATGCGGAACTGGCCCAAGAGTTGAAAGGGTGAAAGAAAATATTTTGCTTACAGAAGAAACTTTCCAATCCATATTTTAAGAAGCCAAGGAAATGTTACAGAAGCTTATCAGTTCTCGTGTTATCCTCTTACTCAATTGTCGGAAGAAATAGAAGAAGCAGAACATAACTTCAATCAAAACTATATAAATCTCAATACAAAGGATGAAACATGGATACTATTGATGAAATTATAAAAAATGCGCAAAAGGAAATACAAAAAATAAAAATTCGGTCGAAAGGTTTGGACAGTTTAGTGAATGGCGGTGAACAGCGCATGAAAATTCAAAAAAATTCTGAGTTGGAAGCTGAACAAGCGAAACAGTCACTTTCTAAGAATTCAGCTGCCTTGCAAAAATCCATCAAGGGTAATTTTGCTGATAAGCTAACAGAAACGTTTGAAAAACAAAAACAAACTTTGGAGAACATTTAAAACGATAGTATAGACAAGGTCTTGAGACTTTGTCTTTTTCTCTTCACCAAAGCTATAAGGACATGTTCAAAAAACTAATGATTTTTACGTCATCATCATGCTTTCTATGATTTGTTCACTTCCTTTTGCGCTTCTGAAACAGGTTGTCTCAGCTTGGACTTTGTTTTGCCTATTAAAATATCCCTGTGCAGAGTGGCCTTGAAGATATTCGCAACGCGCAAGTTCAGCTCCATAATGTCCATCGCTGCTTTCTAGGCGTAACTCTGGTGCAACAAGAAAACAGCCTCTGATTTTGGGGCTGTTTGTCTATAGTCGGAGAGGATGGGGTAAAAGTCGGCATTTGTGAAAACTGTAAGGGTAAAATCGCTCAACCCGAGCCTTTTTCTCAGATTCTATTTTTATTTATTTTCTACGTTTTCCCATTTGTTTCAGAACTGCATTGAAGAACTTGATGTAAAGTTTCGGATGGGCACGCGCTGTATGCACCATCAAACGATCTGTGAAAGTATTATAATAACGTGGCTTCGGTTTTTGAGCTGTGGCTGCTTTATAGAAAACTTGGGCCAGATCCGCAGAAGTAGCAGAACTACCAAAGTTACCACTAAGTGCTGCACGCACAGTTTGTACTAATGGTTGGTAAGGACTATTTGGATGAAGATTTTTTTCAGCATTTTCCATAGCAATAGAACTCCAGTTGGAAGCAGTTCCGCCGGGTTGCACGACGATAGAACGAATGCCAAAAGCTTTGACCTCTGTATCTAGCACATCTGACCATTGTTGCAGCGCAGCTTTTGTGGCATGATAAAAGGCACCCAGCGGCATGTACACATCACCACCGATACTAGAAATATTAACAATTCGTCCAAAAGCTTGTTGACGCATGATGGGCAGAACCAGCTGTGTCAATTCCACAGCACCAAAGAAATTCGTCTCAAATTGTTTACGGACATTCTCCATCGGAATCTCTTCAACCGGACCATATTCGCCATATCCCGCGTTATTGACAAGAACATCAATGCGCCCTGTCTGGGCAGTGACGTGTTGGATGAAGGCATGGTTGCTCTTGCTATCGGTCACATCTAATTTGAGGGCAATAATGCCATCGTCAGTTGGAATCTTTTCAACACGACGGGCGCCTGCATAAACCTGCCAACCACGTTGGGCAAAAGTTTTCGCGGCTTCATATCCCATGCCATTTGAAGCCCCGGTAATAATAACGACTTTTTCGCGATTTTCTGTATTTTTCATAGATTCATTCTAGTTAAAACGCAGTCCATTGTCAAGATAGAATTAAAAAATGACAAAAGAAATGACAAATGTTAAAATTAAAGCATTCATAACATGAGTATAGAGAGGGAGGAAATAAAGTATGACATTTGAGGAAATTCTTCCAGAACTTAAAGCTGGTAAAAAAATAGTACGTACGGGTTGGGGAGGAGCAGAAAACTATGTTGCCCTTTATGACAGCATTGTACTTGATAACGGCGAACAACTACAGGTTACACCTTACTTCCTAATTAACGTAGCAGGAGAAGGAGAAGGTTTTAGTATGTGGGCACCTACGCCTTGTGATGTATTAGCAACAGACTGGATTTTAGTCAATGACTGAACAAAAATTTAAGAGAAAAAAGGTTCTAGTCACTGGGGCTGCTAGCGGCATCGGTCAAGCACAGGCGCAAGCCTTTTTGCAAGCAGGAGCAGAAGTAATCGGTGTTGACTTACAAGAATTTACAGCGGACTTCAAAACCATAGTCTGTGACGTTTCCTGCCCTGAAAAGGTAGCACAATTGGCCGCACATGTAGGTGAGATTGATATTTTACTCAATACAGCAGGGCAGTTAGATGACTATCGGGCGATAGAAAACACGGACTTTTCGCTTTGGAAAAAAATTCTAGCAACAAATCTTGACAGCATGTTTCTCATGACTTCCGCCTTTTTACCTCACATGAAACAGAAAAAGTCTGGTGTAGTTATCAATATGGCTTCTGTTGCAGGTTTAGTTGCCGGTGGTGGAGGAATTGCCTATACTGCAAGTAAGCATGCTATTGTTGGTTTTACAAAGCAATTGGCTTTAGATGAAGCACAGCATGGTATCCAAGTTGCAGGGATAGCCCCAGGAGCTATTGATACACCGATGAATGCCAAGGATTTCACTGAAAATAATGGCGAAATGGCAAAATGGGTGGCAGAAGAAACTCCAGCAAAACGCTGGGCAAAGCCTAAGGAAGTCGCAGAACTGACTCTTTTTTTAGCCAGTCCAGAAAGTTCATATTTGACAGGTGCAGTCGTTCCCATCGATGGGGGCTGGACGATAAAGTAAGGAAACTGTGTCAAAAAATTTCAACAAAAAGCTTACGGCGTCTTCAAAACGCCGTGCTTTTTTACTTTGGCTAAGACCTGCAAATTTTTGTTTGCAGCTTTCTTTTGGACAAGCTGCTTTCACTGTGTCCAGAGCTGTTAAATAGGGAGTAATCCTAAATAAGGGCTTTTCCATAGTGTTTCATTCGTCAAAAGACTGGCAGGATACTTGCCTGAATGTTATACTTATTATCCTAAAAGCTAGTTCAACCATGTCGAAAATCTCAATTTTTAGAAAAAATTATGTTCAGGAGTCTGTCAGGATTTAAAAAGAAAACACGGCTTTTCATTATAAGGTAAAACTGTTATAATATAAAAGTTGCGAAAGTTCAGCAACCCTCAGGACTTTTAACCTTTGCCTGAGCATATTACAGGCGGATTTTAGCCGCTAAAGGAGAAAAAATTGAAAAAATCTACCGTTTATGACATGGTTGCGATTGCCATTGTCGCTGCGCTTTATGTTGTTCTTACAATGACACCCCCTCTCAATGCCATCTCTTATGGTCCTGTACAGTTTAGGATATCAGAGATGCTTAATTTTACAGCTTTCTTTAATAAGAAATATATTCTGGCTGTAACCATTGGGTGTATGATTTCAAACTTCCTCAGTTTTACTTGGATTGATGTCCTTGTTGGTGGTTTATCTACTTTAGTTTTCTTGACATTAGGTGTCTTACTTTTTGAACGCTATATGAAACAGTACTTTTTCAGAGGACAGCTCAATAAAGCATTCCTTTATTTCGCTATTTTCTTTTCCCTAAGCATGTTTACCATTGCTCTAGAGTTATATTTCCTCTTTAATTTACCTTTCTTCTGGACTTGGTTCACTTTAGCTCTTGGAGAGTTTATGAGTTTATTTATAGGGGCAATTCTCATGGATAAACTGAGCAAACGTATTGATTTAACACGATAAAAATAGAGAGGTCTAAAAGCCTCTCTGTTTTTAGGTTAGATGAAATTCCAATGTTTAAACGCATTGACAATCCCTTTTTCGGTGTTTTTGCTGCTGACAAAATCGGCAATTTCTTTCAGCTCAGGCACAGCATTTCCCATAGCAGTTCCGTAGTCAGCAGCTTCAAGAAGATGGAGATCATTGCGACCATCCCCGAAAGCATAGGTATTTCCTGTAAAGTTAAGAACTTCCTTGACATGAGTAATCCCAGTTCCTTTATTTGTCGAGATATTGGTGACATCAATAGAAGTTGGTGCATTCATAAAGAAATTAAGCTCAGGAACCTCTGCTTTATAATAATCAACTTGAGAAAGTTTGTCTGTGAGCAGTAGGAGCATATTAACTTCCTCAGATTTATAGCCCTCGGGATTAATTTTGGGAAGGGGCATGTGTGTGTAAGCATATGCTGCATGCACAAAAGGTGTATGGCGGTCCACCCAATAACCATCTTTGCCATAAAAAGCGAGTGCCTCATCTTGTTCAAGAGCTAGGGTATGCAATTTTTCGATATTTGTGACTGAAATAGGATCTTTATATATCGTCTTGCTGTCTAAAACAATATACTGACCGTTCATAGCAACAGCGCCAGTAATTCCTGTTTCCTCCATAATTTTGTCAAGTTCAAAATGACCACGACCTGTCGCAATAAAGGGGAGCACACCATTTTTACGTATTTCATGAATGGCATCAACTACCTCTTTGTCTAATTGACTTTGCGCATTAAGCAAAGTCCCGTCGAGGTCAAAAAAGGCCAAAGCCTTGTAAGCGTTTATATTTTCCATAAATCTATTATATCACAATAGATTTTTTAGTGTCGTTGCGGCGGCTACCTGAATCGTCGGAGGGGGGGATAATTGCTGTATAACAAACATGCGACATTTGTTTTTCCTGTGCTTGTATGATAAATTGAATAGGCAAAAATACAAATATTTGTTTGTTTATAATTCATGCCTTGCCAGCGTGTCTTTTTTATTTCTGGGTAAGTTTGTCACTTTCTTTAATCATTTGAATTAGACCCTCCTGAGTAAGACTAGTATGGTTCACACTCACAGTATTCCAGTGGGTTTTATTCATATGATAACCAGGGAAAACGCCAGAAATTTGTCTCGCTTCTTCGCCGTGTTCAGGAGAAAGTTTTAAGTCGATTAATAGTACATTATCTTTTTCAAATATTAAGCAAATTATTTTTTTATTGGATTTTTGTCTAATCGCTGTCCAAAGAATTTTTTCACGCTTATTGTTGTTAAAAGGGTAGTCTTCATATGAGTTTGTTAGTTCCAATACTAGATTGATTAGTTCTTGTCTTTCCATATATCCTCCTTTTATTTGTATTCATTATAACATTTCAGTCGTTAGATATGCCTTACTCAGGTTAGCCAATAAGCTGTGTTCGATGAGAAAAAAGTGATAAAAAAGAAAAAATTTAAACTTCTTATTGGACTTCTATATGAAAATATCTTATAATGGAAAAGAAAAGGAGACGCTTACAATGAAAGAAAATTACAAAAATGTTTTAGTCGCAGTAGATGGATCCGAACAATCCAATCAAGCTATCCAAGAAGCTGTTGAGATTTCTAAGAAAAACCAAGCTTCCTTGCTTGTTGTACATGTGAAGGATGTGGCACAACTCTATGGCAGTGCCTATATTATGCCTACTGTTCTAGAAGAAGCTGAGAAGCAATCGGCAGAGATTTTGGATGAGGCAGGCAAGATTATTGGTGATAAAGTAGAATATAAGACTTTCCAAGTAAGCGGTTCTCCGAAGAAAGAAATCGTTGATTTTGCAGAAGCAAATGATGTTGATCTTATTGTCTTAGGTTCAACGGGTAAAGGTGCGATTGACCGTGTGTTAGTTGGCTCAACAGCAAGCTATGTAGTGAATCACGCACCATGTAATGTCATGGTAGTAAAGTGAGTGAAAGTCTAAACCTGAAGAAGGCTGACTTAAAGGGAAAAACGCTTGATTGGTGCACAGTATGCTCCAGTTGGGCGTTTTTGTTTTTGTGTAAATTTTGCCTAGAAAACAACCTAGTTTTTTTACTCTCATTCTGAATGTTCTTATCTGTCTGTAAGATATGACAACGCAGGAAAAAATTCTGAGGCTGGCTGCTTCTGTGGTATTTTTTAAACTTATGAAAGACTGATTCAAACTCTGCTAACGAGGAATGATTTTCAGTAGTAATTAAAAGGGAACAGTTGACCTTCACGCAAAAATCCAGTATTGAAAGTTTTCCTCCTAAAATGTTACAATAGACAGTATCACTAAGTTTTAGAACAGAGAAATACTATGTCGGTAAAAAGAAAAACAAAAAGTAAAGCAAAACGCTCCACAGCTAAAAAAACAGCAGCAAAAAAATCAACACAGAAATTTTGGACGGCAAATAAAAAAATGGCGGCTTTTTTTGGCAGCTTTCTCCTTATCGTGTTTGCCTTAGCACGTCTAGGTCTTTTTGGTGTATTTTTATATAATATCATACGCATTGCAGTCGGTTCTTTAGCAATTGTCTTCTTGCTACTGGTGTTGTTTGTCATGTTTATGATGGTTTTTAAAAAAGATTTCTTTCGTGAAAATAAGCGTTTTTTACCTGGACTGCTTCTTTCTTTCTTTGGCCTTCTCTTAGTTTTTCAAGCAAGATTTGATGCGCTCTATCCTGGAAAAAAAGTTCTGACTTTAGCAATAATAGATTTGAAAAAGGGACAAGTGACTGAGTTTTTGGGTGGGGGATTTTTAGGAGACTTATTTTTTGCACCTTCCAAATCTCTCTTTTCAGTGGTTGGCGTTTATATTATTGTAGGCACTTTATGGCTCATTGCAATTTATCTCATGGCTCCTGCCTTACTTGCCCGTTTGCGGCTCTTTGTTCATAAAAATGTGAGCGCAATCCGTGAAAGTTTGGCCAAAAGGGCTGAGGCAAAACGAGCAAAGGCACTATTGAAAGAAGAAACACGTGCGCAAAAAGAAGCAGAAAAGAACGTGAAAGATTTGGAAGAAAACGAAGCTGCCTTGTCTGTAGAGTCAAGTTCAGTTTCCAATGCAGAGGTTCCGATAGCGATTCCAGATACTTCAAGTCCAACCGTGGAAGAACAAGAAAGAGTAGATCAAGAACCGATAAACTTTGAGCGATTAGATGATGAGGGCTTTTATCAGCTTCCAATGATTGATCTATTGGAGGAAATTCCAACTAAAAATCAAACAAGTGAACGAGAAAATGTTCGAAGAAACATCCAGATATTAGAACGTACTCTAGAGTCGTTCAAAATCTCAGCAACAGTTGAATCGGCAGTTGTAGGACCATCAGTTACGAAGTATGAGATTAAGTTGGCGACAGGTGTCAAAGTATCTCGTGTTGTGAATCTTTCGGATGATTTAGCATTAGCCTTAGCAGCAAAAGATGTGCGTATCGAAGCGCCCATACCAGGGAAGTCCCTCATTGGTATTGAGATTCCCAACAGCGAAGTTGCGACTGTTGGATTTCGCGAACTTTGGGAAAATGCCAAGCCCAAAACAAACAGTTTGCTGGAGCTTCCTCTAGGAAAAGCTTTGGATGGCAGTATTCGGACCTTTGACTTAACACGAATGCCTCATTTACTTGTGGCAGGTTCAACGGGTTCAGGGAAGTCCGTTGCGGTCAATGGTATTATTACCTCTATTTTGATGAAAGCTTTGCCAAGTGAGGTGAAATTCCTCATGGTTGATCCTAAAATGGTTGAACTTTCTGTTTATAATGACATTCCTCATCTGCTTATCCCAGTGGTTACTCATCCGCGTAAAGCAGCGCGTGCCCTCCAGAAAGTGGTAGATGAGATGGAAAACCGCTATGAACTGTTCAGTCAGGCAGGGGTACGTAATATCGCAGGCTATAATGAAAAGATAGAGAAGCACAATGCCCAATCCCCAGAAAAGTATCAGACGCTTCCTTTAATCGTTGTCATTGTTGATGAGCTATCGGACTTGATGATGGTGGCCAGTAAAGAAGTTGAAGATGCGATTATCCGCTTGGGACAAAAGGCTCGTGCAGCTGGAATACATATGATTCTAGCTACACAGCGTCCTTCTGTTGATGTTATTTCGGGGCTAATCAAGGCAAATGTTCCTTCACGTGTCGCTTTTGCAGTGTCAAGCGGTACTGACTCTCGAACTATTATTGATACAAATGGTGCTGAGAAACTTTTAGGACGCGGGGACATGCTTTTCAAGCCAATTGATGAAAACCACCCTGTTCGCTTACAAGGGGCTTTCTTATCAGATGACGATGTTGAAGCAGTGGTCAGCTTTATCAAAAATCAATCTCAAGCAGACTATGATGAAAGCTTTGATCCCGGGGAAGTTGAAGACGAGGGGAATAAAGCTTCTTCTACAACAAGTTCAGCTGACCCTCTTTTTGATGAAGCCCGACATCTTGTCATTTCTGCTCAAAAAGCATCAACTGCTCAACTGCAACGCGCACTTAAGGTTGGGTTCAACCGGGCCTCAGATCTAATGAATGAATTGGAGGCAGCTGGTATTGTGGGTCCAGCTAAAGGAACAACACCGCGTAAAGTTCTCGTCACACAAGACGGAGAGTTTCTCAATGGACAGGAGCTTGATGAAGAATGAATGCCTTTGATGAATTAGAAAAAATAAAAAGAGCGGGTCTGCCTCAACTATTGGTTCTCTACGGTGAAGAAGAAGATGTTGTTCAAGAACTGAAAAGCCGTCTCTTAGAGTTTGTACAATTTGACAATGCAGATTTGGGCCAAGCTTATTTTGACTTGACTCCAGCTAACGCAAACTTAGCTTTGGAAGAGTTGGAGAGTCTTCCTTTCTTCGTGGAGCAAAAGTTAGTTATTCTAGAAAATTTGTCTAATTTGACAACAGCTAAAAAGACGGTTTTTGATGACAAACAGCTTTCTCGTTTCGAAAATTTTTTGAATCATCCTGTAGAGACAACACAGCTTATTCTTATTTTGCATGGCAAGTTGGACAGTCGTTTGAAGCTGACGAAGAAGCTTAAGACCCAAGCGACTCTTTTAGAGGCTCAGGAACTTAAGCCACAGGAGTTAACCAGAGTTTTTGCAGATACAGGTTTTTCCAGCGGTGTTCTTCAACGAGTATTTGAAAAATCTAATTTTTCTTTCCCAGTGGTTAAACAAAATCTTTCCTTGCTCAAAACTTATGTTGGCGAAAGAGAAGTGACAGTCGAGGATGTTGAAAAGGTTGTTCCTAAGTCACTTCAAGACAATATTTTTCTACTGACAGATCTGATTTTGAAAGGAAAGGTGGCTGAAGCACGCGAACTTGTTCACGATTTAATCCTGCAAGGCGAGGAACTTATCAAAATATTGGTTATTTTAACCAACTCTTTTCGCCTGTATTATCAGGTTAAAGTGATGCAAAGCAAAGGCTGGAATGAAGCAAAGCAAACCTCTGCTCTCAAAATTCATCCCTATCGTATCAAATTGGCAAATCAACAGGTAAGAAAAATGCAGGAGAACTATTTGTCTAGAGCATTATTGTCTCTCATTGAACTTGATTATAAAATAAAGAGTTCAGGTGTGGATGCAAATTATTTGTTCGATTTAGCCTTGATTAAGTTAGCTTTGAAAGACTTATAGTAAGCCACTCAAGACGATTGTTTTCACTGATGGGCTGACTTGAAAAATGGGAAAAAATCTGCTATGATAAAAAGTGATAAAACTTTGATATGAAATGATAAAAGAGGACGATATGGCAACATTTAAATTTACACCTAAAGATATCTATGAAGCTGACTTTGGAACAAAAATGCGAGGTTATGATAAAGAAGAAGTTGACGAGCTCCTCGATGACGTCATTCAAGATTACGAAGCTTTTCAAGCAGAGATATTACGCCTGCAGGAAGAAAACGAATTTTTGAAGAAAAAAATCGTTGAACTAGAATCTCAAGCAAGCCGTCCAAATCAGGCGAATTTGGAAGAAACACAACGCTTGGATAACATGAGTCGCGTGGTTTCAAACCGTTTGAGTAAACCTCGAACAGAAATTAGCCAGCCAAGCAATTTTGAATTACTTAAGCGTATCAATCGTTTGGAACAAGCCGTTTTTGGCCCAGGAAATGCTTCAAATGAAGAAGCTTAAGTCTGGCTTTATACTTTAATGAAAAAGAAAAAAACAGTTTTTGGATAACTGCGTGGTACGAATGTGTATCATGAGGAAAGTCCATGCTCGCACGGGCTGCGATGCCCGTAGTGTTTGTGCTTGGTGAAACAATAAACCAAGGTAGGAGTGTCATGCCTAACGGCTGAAGAAAGTGCTAAGTCTTTTGATATGCATGAGTATTCTGTAAAAGTGCCAAAGAGACGAGGCTTGCTGGAAACGGTAAGATTGGAACGTGGTAAACCCCTCAAGCGAGCAACCCAAACTTATGGTCGGGGCACTTGACTAGCCGAACTGAAGGCGTGGTCGAGGGAGAAGTCTTTCTTCTTCAGACAGATGGTTATCGACGGTCGCAAGACCTGAACAAAACATGGCTTATAGAAAACTGTATGACACGCTGGGCTAGTCCCAGCTTTTTTTAGAAAGAAACAAAGGAAAAAATGAAAAATAATTTTAAGCTGATGGCTACTGCAGCAGCAGGTTTAGAGAGTTTGGTTGCTCGTGAATTACGCAATATGGAGATTGAAAATGTTACGATTGACGATCGTTCGCGTGTCTTTTTTACAGGAGATACAAAAACGATTGCTCAAGCAAATACTTGGCTTCGTACAGCAGATCGTGTAAAGATTGTTGTGGGGGAATTTAAGGCACGTACCTTTGATGAACTCTTTGAAAATGTCTATGCGCTCGATTGGGAAGACTATATTCCCTTTGGTTCAGCCTTCCCTGTAAGCAAGGCGAAGTCTGTGAAATCTACCTTACATAATGAGCCAAGTGTTCAAGGTATCACTAAAAAAGCTATCGTGAAGAAATTGCAAAAGGCCTACCATCGTCCAGAAGGTGTGCCTATCCCAGAAAATGGTGCAAGCTTCTCCATTGAGATTGCGATTCACAAGGATAATGCAACGGTGACGATTGACACAACGGGAGACTCTCTCTTCAAACGGGGCTATCGTGTTGAAAAGGGCGATGCACCATTGAAGGAAAACATGGCGGCAGCGATTATTATGTTGACAAACTGGTTGGCCAATCCCAAACGTATGTTTGTTGACCCTACATGTGGGTCAGGAACATTCACGATTGAGGCTGCCATGTTGGCACTCAATATGGCACCAGGTCTTAACCGCAAGTTTGCCTGTGAAGCTTGGTCATGGATGAAGCCAGAAGTTTTTGAAGATGTACGTCAAGCAGCAAAACAAGCAGTACGTAAAGATTTGGAACTCGATATCCAAGGATTCGATATCGATGGTCGGATGGTTGAGATTGCAAAAAGTAACGCACTTGCAGCTGGACTTGACCATGTGATAAAATATAAACAGATGCGCCTGCAAGATTTTCGTACAGATGCTCTTGATGGGGTTATCGTATCGAATCCTCCATACGGAGAACGTTTGGGAGATGAAGATTCAGTTGCAGGGCTCTATAAAGAGATGGGAGCAACTTTTGCGCCACTCGAAACTTGGAGCAAATATATTCTGACGAGTGATATTGCTTTTGAAACACATTACGGAGCGAAAGCAACGAAAAAGCGTAAACTCTATAACGGAACATTGCGTACAGACTTGTATCAATATTTTGGAAAAAGAATAAAAAATAAGCAAATGCTATGGAGATCTAAATGACAGAAGAAAAAGATAAAGATATCAAAAATTCTGGCGAAAAAGTCTTAAAACTTGGCGATGTCTCGGACTTCACCGTAGGTGAGATTGTGAAAAAAGCAGAAAGAGTAGATAAAGAAAATAGCGCAAGTGAAAGCGTGCTTGACAAGTATATTCGTCAACATCGTGGGGAGATAGAAGCTGTTAAAAATCAAGCCCTAGAAAAGTATATTCAAGCAGAACGAAAAAAGATGAGCCAAGAAGATACGGCTGCTCTTAGCGATGAGGCTTCTGACGTTAAGAAGGAACCGGAAGAGCTTTCAAAAGAAACTGGGGAGCTTTCGGAAGAGAGAAGCACAGAGGCAGTCACTTCTTCTGAAGATGTGCCTACGGAATCTTATCCGGAAGATCTGAACTCTAAGGAAAAAATATCTGAATTTGATGAGGTAGAAGTTGTTGATGACCTTCCCCCAGTTTTTCCGATTTCAGAGGATAAGGCAGCTGTAGAGCCTGGAACAGAAGAAATAGAGAAGGAGGAAGTCTCCGAACAGTCAACACAGACTCTTGCGGTGGAAGAGTCTTCTGCTGAATTCGGCGAATCGTCAAGGAAAGCTATTGATGAAGCTTCTCTAGGTGACGTTTCTGAGACAGAAAAGGTTCGACCAGTTGAGCAAGATGTGGTGGCAGGAGAGCCGTTATTGAAGCCAACAGCGGCTGTAACTGAAAGTGAACCAGAGGACAGCACAAAAGATACTCCAGAAAAGAAAAATAACAAAAAACCACTCATCATTGGTCTTTGTGCATTCATCCTTTTAGCAGCTGGCGGTGCGGGTTATGCACTTTATAACCATAACAATAATCAAAAGGCGGCAGAACAAGCCGCAGCTATAACTAAGGAAAATTTAACTGCTTTTAATAAAGCTTATGACGAATTTTTTACAGATTCAGACCATCTTTTTTTGAAGAACTCGAACTTTGATCAGCTGGAAAACTTAAAAGAAAAGCTTTCAAAACTAAAAGGTCAGGACTTTGAGTCTGCTGAAAAGAAAGTGAACGAACTCGAAGCACAAATCGCTGCAGTAGAGAAAGTCAACGCACTCTTTAATAAGCCAGTCCTTGTAGATGGGAAGTTAGATGAAGCTGCTCAAGTCAAAACAGCAGTTACTTTACCAGCCGTACCAAAAACGGCAAATGAAAGTCTGAATGAGGTACTAGAAAAGGCGATTAATTTGGCAAAGAAACAGCAAGCTGAAGCGAAAGCTAAAGAAGAGCAAGCTGCAGCCTCTGCTCAAAATAATAGAAACTCCGCTGCGTCTGGTCAGGCAGCAGGGAACTCTAGCCCTGCTGTCACTGAACAGGCAAGCGGATCAGCAAATGCGCCTACACCTTCAACTGAAAATCAAGGGACACAAAGCTCTACTCCAACAGTCGGTGGTATGCCGAATGGTGCGCAAAATCCAACAGGGGCTATACCGGACAATTCTAATGCACGTGTTCAGCCTCAGCCTAATCTGAACCCTAATGATCCGGCGTTCACTTGGAGTCCAGGAATTAGGGATAAAGTCTTGAATATTGCGCGGCAACGTGGCTATATTTCTGGTAATAATTTTATTCTTTTACCAGTAGCTATTCACACAATGACTTCAGGCTTTATGGCTGGTCAAGTTGCGGGATATTACAATCTCTATCGTCCAGATGGCAGTTACTTACTGACAATCAATGCCAAGACAGGCTATTTCTTTGGAAATGGTAAAGGTTTGCCTACTGATTTTGGATAAAGAATAAAAACTTCTTTGCTCATGTGAACAGAGAAGTTTTTTTGAACTTAGTTATAACCATACGATAAGATACAAAGGGCGTGCTACTCTTGGGAGAATTTCTTTTAACTTGCCTCTGCTAGAAGAGGGGCTCAAAAAACTCAGCTTGCCTTATCAGTATCAAAGAAGCAGGAGACTTTATGGCTGCTGTTATGAACCAAAAAGCTTTAGAAATGGATGAATGTATGCAAGATTCCTCCAGTGGCATAACGAAGATAACTTATAAGCCTGTTCCAGAAAATTTCAAACATTCCTTTGTCCTCCGTCCTCTTTTCAAAAGTTTGCTGCAGTATTTGCAAGCAGATTTGGAGAAATGCCTAGGCGCTAGCAGGAATTTTCATAGACGACATGCTGTTTCATTTAATTATGGGATGAAAATAAGATATAATATGTAAAAATAGTTCAAGGAGGCTTGCTATGCTCAAAATCGCGTTTATCTGTGTGCATAATTCATGCCGCTCACAAATTGCAGAAGCACTCGGTAAAAAGTTTGTTGGGGACAAGTTTGAATTTTATTCTGCAGGTACCGAGACAAAGCCACAAATTAATCAAGATGCCGTCCGTTTGATGAAAGAACTCTATAATATAGATATGGAAAAAACACAAGCTTCAAAGTTGTTACAAGATATTCCACCTGTGGATATTGTAATTACTATGGGCTGCAACGTTGATTGTCCCTATCTTCCTTGCAAATATCGAGAAGATTGGGGATTAGAGGATCCAACAGGTCAAGATGATGAGGTTTTCAAAGACACTATCCAACGGATTGAAGAAAAGATAGTGGCGTTGAGGCATCGGAATTTTTAAGGGAAAACAAAAAAAGCACCTTTGAGCTTGACAGGTATGTTAAGGCGCTTTTCTCATGCATATATGAGTAATTTTTAGAAAATCATCAATTCTTTATTTGTTTGAGTTAAAGGCTCACAGCCAGTTTTAGTGACATAGAGGCAGTCCTCGATACGTACGCCGACCTTACCTGGAATGTAGATGCCTGGTTCATCAGAGAAACACATGCCTTCCTCAATGATAATATCCTCAGAGCCACCAATGGATGGGAATTCATGGACGTCCATACCGATACCATGACCAAGACGGTGGACGAAGTACTCACCATAACCAGCTTTGCTAATCACATCACGGGCTACTTTATCAATTTCGAGAGCAGATACTCCAGGTTTTACAAAATCCATAGCTGCCAGTTGTGCTTCAAGAACGATTTTGTGGATATCTGCATCAAAATCAGACGGTTTTCCAATAGAGATGGTACGTGTAGCATCAGAAGCGTAGCCGTTTTTCATGACACCGAGGTCAAAGAGCAAGAGTTTATTGTCTTGGATTTTGACATCTTCTGGCATACCGTGAGGATTAGCTGCACGAGCACCTGAGAGCACGATTGTTTCAAAACTCATCTGTGGCACGCCCATACGTTTCATTTCGTATTCAATTTTGGCAACAACATCTGTTTCTGTACGGTCAGAATTTGCATATTCAAAACCAATTTCGAAACATTTATCTGCGTACTCACCAGAGATTTTCATTTTTTCGATTTCATCGGCAGATTTGATTAAACGCATCCGTTCCACCAATGGTGTCAAGTTAACAAATTCAACACCAGAAAATTGCGATTTGAGTCCTTCAGTTTTTGACAAGGGGATGTCAGAAAATTCCACTGCGATTTTTTTGATATTTCTTGAACCTAGGTGTTCCTTAATAACAGCCCAGGGATTTTGAGAATCTTCATAGCCAAAGATATCAAAACCAGTCGTGTTTTCTTTAGCTTTTTCTACTTCCAAAGCAGGCGTGAAAAGTGAAGGTGCTTTATCAGGGAAAACCATCAAACCAGCGATACGCTCGTGTGGATCAATAGCCAGACCTGTCAAGTAGTTCAAGGTCGTAGGATTGGTAATGAAAGTCATGTCAACTTCATTTTCGCTCAGAAAATTAGAGATACGTTCGATTTTGCTCATAGTATCCACCTTTCTATAAATTATTATCTCTATTGTACGCTAAATCTTAAAAAAAAGCATGCTTTAAATTAAGGAAATTGTAACACTGAAAATTATTGAAACGGTTTTCAAAAAATGCTATAATTAAATTTGGGAAAAGTTTTCACAAATATTAAAAAATATAAAAACGGACAAGATTATTAAAATTGAGGTTTTAAAAGAATGGAAGAATCAACAACAACAATTTATGACGTTGCTCGAGTTGCTGGGGTATCGATGGCTACCGTAAGTCGTGTGGTCAATGGCAATGCGAACGTCAAAGAGAAAACACGTCAGAAAGTTCTAGATGCAATTGAAGAATTGGACTATCGTCCTAACGCAATTGCCCGTGGTCTTGCAAGTAAACGTACAACGACAGTTGGGGTTGTTCTCCCAACGATTACGTTACCATATTTTGCAGAGATTGCGCGGGGAATTGACGATATTGCATCAATGTATCAATACAATGTCATTCTGGCCAACAGTGATGGAGAGGAAGAAAAAGAACTAAAAGTTATTGAGAGCCTCTTTTCTAAGCAAGTTGACGGTATCGTTTATATGGGAAGCTTCATGACTGAAAAAGTGCGCAAGCAACTTCAATCAACACGCACTCCCATCGTTTTGGCTGGGATGATTGATGTGGATAAGCGAATGTCGTCAGTAAATATTGACTATCGTCTCGCCGCTCATCAAACGACTTCTGAATTGATCCAAAATAATAAGCGTATCGCCTTTGTTTCAGGCTCTCTAGAAGAAGCTGAAAATACGGAACGTATGGTGGGCTACCAAGAGGCTCTGGAGGAAGCGGGACTGAAATTTGACGAATCTCTTGTTTTTGAAGGAAATTATAGCTTTGAAAATGGTCTGGCTTTAGCTGAGCAAATGCTATCTAAAAAGATTGATGCAGCAATTGTATCTTATGATACTGTTGCAGTAGGTCTGCTTAATGCTTTGCTTGCTAAGGGAGTAAAAGTTCCTGAAGACTTTGAGATTATTTCTGGTTCAAACAGCCCAATCACAGCCTATATGTATCCAGGTTTAACCTCTGTGAACCAACCTCTGTATGATATCGGTGCAGTTTCTATGCGTTTGTTGACAAAATTAATGCATAAAGAAGAAATTGAGGAAAATCAATTGATTCTCGCTCACCAAATCATTAACCGTGGTTCTACAAAGTAAAGAATAAAAAAGATAGAACAATAGACGAAATCGTTCAAAAGGACACGAGAGAGTGTTGCCTTGAACGATTTTTCTATAGCGGTTTTTTATTAGCTTCCTTGTCAACTCCTGTGATTGAACATGATATGATGAAGCAAAAAAAGGGAAACTCAGAGCTTCATCAAACTTCTTATCTTCTTGATATCCGGAAAAACGAAGCGATATTAGGCGAAAAAGCACTAAATTGCAAAGCGTAAATGAAAAGTTATTTGACTTTCACACGAAAGCATGATACCATAGAGAAGTAAATTAGTCTAAGTTATATATTTTATATGTTTTCTTTCACACAATGATTTACAAATTTGACGAAAGGAAATGTATACTATGACAAAAGGAACTGTAAAATGGTTTAACGACTCTAAAGGTTTTGGTTTTATCACTGCTGAGGATGGTACTGATGTGTTTGCACACTTTACACAAATCCAAAGTGATGGTTTCAGAAAGCTGGAAGAAGGCGAAAAAGTTGCCTTTGATATTGAGCAAGGTCAACGTGGACCTCAAGCATCAAACATCATTAAAGGATAATTATGGCACTCTTAAAGGGGTGCTTTTCTTATTGTGAAAAACAGGTGGGTCTTGCCAGACTTGTAAGCGACGAATTCACTGAGTTTAAAAAGTGGCTTGAAGTGCAGACGGTCATTCCTTGGGCTGGAGGAAGACCACGTTTGGACAAATTTACCCAAATTAATAAGTTTAAAGAAGGCGCAAAATCAAGCATCGACATGTATAATAGGGTTACATTTGGTAAGGCTAACAAGATGTGCTAAACTTAAAAGTATGAGGAAAACGAAAATTGTAGTGCCTGTTCTTCCGACAAATATGGCAGAAGTACAGGCCTTGGATGTAGAAAAATACAGTGAAGCCGATATTATTGAATGGCGTGCTGATTTTTTGGGGGATACAGCCGTGATTCTAGAAGCTGCCCCCTTAATATTTGACAAATTTAAGGAGTTTCCGCTTCTTTTTACTGTGCGTACGGCACATGAAGGAGGAAAGTTGTCCATTTCTAAAAAAGATTATGTCGCACTTTTGCAGGAAATAGCTAAATTTGATCCTGCTTATATTGACCTTGAATATTTTTCCTACCGTAAAGCCTTGCCGCAACTTCTTGATTTAAAAGAAAAAATTGTACTTTCTTACCATAATTTTTCCGAGTCTCCGACAGATTTGACAGGCAGAATAATGAAAATGCACAAAGAAGGGACAGCATTTGTAAAAGTTGCCATTATGGCACAGCGGGAATGTGATGTTTTAGACCTTTTACAGATTACACGAGATTTTACTGTAGAGTTTGGTCAAAAATTTATCAGTATCGCCATGGGAGAGATGGGCAAATTGACGCGGGTCTCTGGTGGCTTAACAGGTTCCTTGTGGACTTTTGCGCCGCTTGAAGAGGAAGCAGGGAGTGCTCCTGGACAAATCGCATTGCCTCAAATGCTGGATATCCTCAATGCCTTAGAGGAGTAATATTCGGTTTTTCCACATATTAAGTCAATAAAACAAGAATATTTAAGAATTTCCCGAAAAAATTCAGCCAAAATGGTATAATTTATAGTAAGTTAGAAATTTGGAGGAACTATGGTTATCAATCGTTACAGTCGTCCAGAAATGGCGGCAATCTGGTCGGAGGAAAACAAGTACAGAGCATGGCTTGAAGTGGAAATTCTCGCAGATGAAGCTTGGGCTGAGCTTGGTGAAATTCCAGCTGAAGATGTGAGAAAAATTCGGGAAAATGCGAGTTTTGATGTTGAGCGCATTTTAGAAATCGAAAAAGAGACACGCCATGATGTGGTAGCCTTTACGCGTGCCGTTTCAGAAACGCTTGGTGAAGAAAGAAAGTGGGTCCATTATGGACTGACATCGACAGATGTTGTTGATACTGCCTATGGTTATCTCTACAAGCAAGCCAACGATATTATTCGCCGTGATTTGGCCAACTTTTTGGAAATCATCGCCGATAAAGCACGTGAACATAAATATACAGTATGTATGGGGCGTACGCACGGTGTACATGCAGAACCGACAACATTTGGTCTCAAATTAGCAACGTGGTACTCAGAAATGAAGCGTAATATTGAGCGCTTTGAGCATGCTGCGAAGGGAGTCGAGGCAGGGAAAATCTCAGGTGCTGTGGGGACTTTTGCTAATATTCCTCCTTTTGTCGAAGAATATGTTTGTGAAAAGCTCGGCATTCGTCCACAAGAGATTTCGACACAAGTACTGCCGCGAGATTTGCATGCCGAGTATTTCAGTACTTTAGCACTTATTGCGACATCTATTGAACGTATGGCGACAGAAATCCGTGGATTACAAAAGTCCGAACAACGTGAAGTAGAAGAATTCTTCGCCAAAGGTCAAAAAGGTAGCTCAGCAATGCCACACAAACGTAATCCTATCGGTTCGGAAAATATGACTGGTTTGGCGCGTGTTATCCGGGGACATGTTGTGACAGCTATGGAAGATGTTGTTTTGTGGCATGAACGTGATATTTCACACAGTTCTGCAGAACGTATCATCGCACCAGACACCACAGAATTGATCAACTATATGCTGAACCGCTTCGGCAATATTGTTAAAAATCTGACTGTTTTCCCAGAAAATATGAAACGCAATATGGATGCGACTTTTGGCTTGATTTACAGCCAACATGTGATGCTGATGCTGATTGAAAAAGGGATGACACGTGAAGAAGCTTATGATTTGGTGCAACCATTGACTGCGAAATCATGGGATGAGCAGCTCATGTTCCGTCCGCTTGTAGAAAATAATGAAAAGATTCGTGAAAAACTTACAGAGGAAGATATTGATGCTGCCTTTGATTATAATTATCACTTGTCACGTGTTGACGTAATCTTTGAACGTTTAGGTTTGTAAATGACTTTCAGAACTTCAGTGCTATAAAAATAGCTTATATAAGGAGACGATAATGACAGTAGAAGATTACTATGCTACCTTGGACTCTAGCCAAGACCCACATGTTTTAGCTCTGAGAAAGTTGATTATGGAGAATGCTCAGGTTGAGGAGGTTATCGCCTGGTCCATGCCGACTTTCAAGCTCAAAGCTACGGGGAAAAATTTCTTATCAATCAAAGCAACTAAGAAATTCGTCTCCTTATATATTTTTCAGGACAAGGGTGGCGATTCTGCCCAGCAGGAAATTATTTTCGATACTTTCAAAGATTATGCGCCCTCTACTGGTGGCGGGGGTCAGATGATTACTGTTCGTTTTGACTATAAGAAAGACCTGCCTGAGCAATTGCTGAAAGACTTTATTCAATTTCAAGTGAAGGCAGTAACAGAAAAATGAATGTTTAAAATGGACTTTAGGTTCATTTTTTTATTTGGAAAAGTAACTCATAATTAGTCCATTGATTTATTTCAGATTAAAATTTAGAAGGATAGAAACTCTACATTTCTATCTTTATAACAATTCAGTATTGACTAATATGTATAACTTTGTTATCATATTAGTATAAACTAATATGAAGAAAAAGGCCTATGAATTTAACAGAAAAACGTCAAAAACTGATACACGGTTTATCAAACAGAACAAGGCTTATGGTTCTGGAGGCCTTGCGTGACAAGGAAATGACCGTAACAGAACTCTTAGATGAAACAAAAGCTGGACAGTCCAATCTTTCACAACACCTGTCTTGTTTAAGGGACTGTGGTTTAATCACAAGTCGTAAGGAGGGAAAGTATATCTATTACTCTTTGACGACATCAGAGCTCAACCATTTACTGGAAGTCATTGATGCCACAGTAGAGTCAATGCACTGGTTACCAACGGAAGACATACATTGTGATACATATATAAATTAAAAGGAGTTTCATATGTTTAAAACTACTCGAAAAAATACACATCATCATGCAGCACATTGTGTCAAAGAGGCTTGCAATTGCCTTTGTCATCAAGCTAAATCTGTGAGAACCGAGTCTGGTGAGTGTTCAGCTAGCACAGAGCTGCTAGAGTCCTCAGATGATTCAGAGCCAGCCTGTTGTAACAACAGCCTAAAATTAAAGTCAGATTTAGAGGAAAATGAAAAGAATAGTCATGAACTGTTGATTATCATTTTTTCAGCTCTATTATTAGCAGTTTTGAGCTTTTTAGATTTTCCTCCACATTTTAAGTTTCCGCTGTTTATCCTGACCTATCTTTTGATTGGACACAGCGTTCTACTTAAGGCGATAGAAAAATTGCTTAAGGCTGATATTTTTAACGAATTCTTCTTGATGAGTATCGCGACTGCCGGAGCGTTTGCCTTAGGGGAATATGCGGAAGCGATCGCTGTGATGCTTTTTTACCAAGTGGGGGAGTATTTCCAAGACAGAGCCGTTGGAAAGAGTAAAAAGTCAATCGTGTCCTTGATGGATCTTCGGCCAGAAGTTGCAACTGTCAAAAGACAGGGAAAACTCGTCAGTGTTTCTCCAGAAGCAGTTGCTGTCGGTGAAATAATACAAGTGAAAGCTGGTGAAAAAGTGCCTCTTGATGGCAAGATATTATCGGGACAGTCAAGTGTCAATACAGCTGCGTTGACAGGAGAATCTTTGCCACGAGAAGTGAAAAAAGGCGATGAAGTTCTCTCAGGCTTTCTCAATATTAATGGCCTTCTCGAAGTGGAAGTTGTAAAAACTTTTGGCCAGTCCTCAGTCTCTAAAATCCTCAATCTGGTCGAAAATGCTCAGGAAAACAAAGCGCCCACAGAGCAGTTTATTTCGAAGTTTGCCCGTTACTATACTCCTATCGTTGTGGTTGCAGCTCTCATAATAGCTCTCCTGCCTCCACTTTTCTTCCAGCAAGATTGGTCTGTCTGGTTGAAACGAGCTTTTACTTTCCTCATCATCTCCTGCCCTTGTGCGCTTGTGGTTTCTATTCCTCTAGGCTTCTTTGCGGGGATTGGGGCAGCATCGAAAAAGGGTATCTTGGTTAAGGGAGGGAACCATCTTGAAGCACTGACAAAGGTCAAGCGAGTTCTCTTTGATAAAACGGGAACGCTTACCCAAGGAAACTTTAAAGTCACTCAGGTCTTTCCTGAAAAAGGTGTTTCGAAAGAAGAACTCTTACAACTGGCGGCTATTGGCGAGTTAAACTCCACTCATCCTCTGGGGCTGGCTCTAAAAGAAAATCAAAACTTAGAGGAGGCTGTGATTACAGCAACAGAGGAGATTTCTGGACACGGCACACGCACGTTTTATAATGGCGATGAAATTCTGGTAGGAAATGCGAAGCTTATGCAGCGCTATGCTATTGCTTTCCAAGAGAGTGATGCGATAGGTTCGTTGCTCTATGTAGCGAAAAATGGACAGTATCAAGGTCTTATCCTTGTCGCTGATGTGCTCAAAGAGGATGCTCAAGAAGCAATTGTTGAGTTGAACAAGCTTCATGTCTCTCAAACCATGCTCACTGGAGACAGTCAAAAAGTAGCAGCAGTAGTTGCAGAAAAGTTGAATATAAGCGATTATCATGCCAATCTCCTCCCAGAGGATAAGGTCTCTATTCTGGAAAGCCTTCTGCAGAAAGAAGAAGGTCTAACTGCCTTTGTTGGAGATGGCATCAATGATGCACCAGTTATCGCACGGGCTGATGTAGGTTTTGCCATGGGCGGGTTAGGCTCAGATGCAGCTATCGAAACGGCTGACATTGTATTGATGACGGATAAACCTTCAAGCATCGCCCAATCTATAAAAATTGCCAGGAAGACAAAACGTCTGGTCGTGCAAAACATTGTATTAGCCCTAGGTGTGAAAGCAGTTTTCCTCCTTCTTGCTGTTTTTGGTATTGCGACCATGTGGGAAGCCGTGATTGCTGACGTAGGTGTGACCATCTTGGCCATACTTAATGTGCTAAGGCTTTTAAAATAAGAATTTGCTCCTGCTTAGCTAGGAGCTTTTGTTATGACTGAATTCCATTTTTCTCATCAAACACTCATTTCATTTGACCTTTTTTTTTTTTTTTATACTATAGACTCATAAAGTAAACGTAACATTAGAAATGCAAATGTAATGAAAAATCTAAACCACAGGTTACGTCAAAGGAGGAGTTTATGACACCAGAAAAGAAAAACCAGCGGCGGCTGCGCAACCTTGCACTCCTGTCGCTCTTGTTACTCGCAGTAGGCGGCACCTTCGCCTTCCAAGCCTTCAACCAACGGGCCATCAATGACCGGCTGAATGAAGTAGAAATCAATGTCGGTGGCCGTGTCCACGACTACTACAATCGGGAGACAGAGAATAAGGACGTCTTCGTGGAAAACTATGGTGAACGGCCAATCATGGCCCGGATACGCCTGTCCGAGTTCCTCGAAACCCGCCAACGTGATGAAGCCAACTTCACGCCTCTGGTTGCAGGAACCAGCCGTGACGATGTAGAAAACTGGACCACATGGATTCCCAGCGCAGGCAATATCAATGACCGTGCAGACAATAATGACTCAAATGCCTTCGACCAGTACGCCAACCTTATCTTTGGTTGGGAACGTTCCGGTCAAGATGCCCCATGGTATATGCCCACCTTCAACCATGACAACCTCGACCAGAGAACAGCAGCGGCAGGACATGCGCGGGACTGGATCGAAGGGAACGGTGCTACAGATGCAGTCACAGACGGGGCGACACATCCGGGAGATGGAATTGATGCCTACTGGTCAGCAGGTGAAGACTTTGACAACAGTGGTCCAATCTGGCCGGGAGAAGAAGTGACCAACCAAACTGCCCAGAACTTACAACAGGACCGTGCTCCAATGACCATGAACCAGTGGAGTAACCTTCCTAACGAAGACAAGATAGGGAACTTCTGGGTGGTTGATCCGAACACGGGTTGGGCTTACTGGGCCAACCGACTGGACCGGGAACAAGCCACCTCTTACCTGCTTGATGCAGCGGAGATGACGGCTGCCATTGAGGACAAGGTCTTTAACGGCTTTTACTACTATGGCATTCATGTCGAGAGTGGGCTGGTGAGCCCTGACCAGCATGAGGAGTTCCTCAATGACGGGGAGCAACACCATGCGGAGCTGGAAGACTTTCTCCAAGGTATCCAGAATGGGGTGATGTTTGATGATGGCTCTAATCCATTGCCTAACGAAGACAGTGCACCAGCAGACTTTGACTTTTCGACCATGCGTCCGGGGCGTATCTTTACCATGGCAGGTGAGCAGTACCGTTATCTTGAAAACATGGGTTCTGGCAATCATATGATTATCCGGAATGATGCGATTCGTAGTGTAAATTGGTATGAAAAAGACGATGCAATCACTACTTGGTATGATTCTCTTGATTCGTCAGTCCAAGGCATTGTTCGTCCTGTAAGCAATTCTTTCGATACAGGAATCGTGCCTCATAATGACGTTACATTTGAGGGGGACCGCTGGATTCCAAGAAATCTAGTAGGTGAGGTTGCGGGAGATATTACCCAAGTAGATACAAGTGGGACTCCTCAAGCTTTCCACCTTTCATTGGCAGATATGGAACGATTAACAGGAGAGGGTCGAGCTTTTCCAAGCCGGTTCCAACGGGGAACTCCTGCTTTAGGTTGGTGGTGGTTGCGTACTCCTGCGACTAGCACACAGGCTTGGCTTATTTCTAATACAGGCTTTTTAACAGGCTATTTACTTAATACAATGCGCACTGTAAATGGAGGCATACGCCCCGCCCTAATAATAAATCCATCCACAACCTAAGAAATTAAAAAAGAAACTAGACACCTGTGGTCTAGTTTTTTCATCAAAAAATAAGCAATAAAAAAATTGCACTAATGAAAGGGCATACAATTTGTGTTTTAAATGACAAGTTTTTCAATTATAATAAATATAGAGTCAATTATTAAGGAAGAATAACAAAGGAGACATATGATTATACAACTGTCTTTGAGACAGATAAACATCCTGCTTTATTTGCTCAAAGCTAAAGGAGCCTCCACTTCAAGTGAGTTGGCGCAGTCCTTTGATATTTCTGTACGAACCATCAAAAATGAAATCGTAGCCATTAAGGATTATCTTCGTTCTCAGGGAGAAGAATTAACATCACAAAGAGGTCGCGGCTATATCCTGGATATTAAGGAAGTCAAAAAGAAAGAACTGATTGATTTTCTCCAATCAACAGAACGATTTTCTTCCTTTATGGATCATAAAAGAAGAGCCAATCAGATTTGTCTGGACTTGTTTTTATCGGAAGAGCCGATTATCAGCAGTTATTGGGCGGAGAAATTTGGGGTAAGCCAGAACACAATTTTTAATGACATCATGATTTTGGAAAAAGAAATTAAAGAATTTTTCGTCTTTATAGAAAGTAATCAATACGGTTATAGCCTATCGGGAGATGAGATAAGGATTCGAAATTTATTGTCCAGTGTCTGGCAGACAGAGTTTACAAACTATGACATTTCTAACTTGATGACTCGAGTAGAAATGGGGGATGACGACTATGATGAATACTCGCTTATTTCAAATGAAAAACTGAAAGATATTTATAAGGGCGTCGTCAGATATACAACAGAGCACTTTACCAGCTTGACAAAAGAAGTTGACAATTATGCTATTTTCTCCTTGATTATTCGTTTGTGTCTTTCCATTTCTCGAATGAAAATCAATAAAAGATTTCAAACCTCTGAAAAAGTGGAAAGTGGTGAAGATGCATTGAGAAAATATTTGGCTCAAGTTTATCACCACTTTGACTTGGAGATGACACGGGAGGAGGTACGTTATGTTTTAAGTGAACAAGGGGGGATGGATAAGGTTGATGTTAACAGCTTTACGACCTGTATCATTCAGGGAGTGAGCCAGAGTATAAACTTTAATTTTGAAAAGGATTCACAGCTCTTTCAAAATCTCTATACACACTTTTCTTTACGTTTTTCAAAGGAAAACATGTATCTCAACGAGTATAATCCCTTTGTGCAAGAAATAAAAAAGAAGCAGGAAAAGATTTTTCTTGCAGTAAAACAAGCGTTGAAAGAGAGCTTTCCTCAAAACTTTGACTTTGATGATTCTTTTGTTGCTTACGTTTCCTTGCACTTCATTGCCTCTAAAGAAAGGGAAACGCTTTATGGCAAGAAAATTCAAGTGCTTTATGTCTGTTCTACTGGGGTTGGTGTTGCTTCCTTTATTCAGCAAAAGATAGCCAAAGAAGTCCAAGGGATTGAGATTGTCGGCTTTGCCTCAGTGATTAATTGCCGGCGCTTTGTGGAAAAACTCCAACCTGACTTAGTTATCTCTGTTTTTCCTATTGATAATATTGCCGTGCCTGTCATTGAAGTTGAAGCTCTGGTGAGTAAGGGAGATTTACTTTCGATTCAGGAGCAAGTCAATTTATTGTTAAACGCAGGTTTAGGAAGTGAAAGTGATCGATTTTCAAAGCAGGGAGGAAAAGAGAAGAGCGAAGAGATGAGCCGTAACGTTATCTTTTATGGCTATATGATTTATGAGGAGCTGACTTTACTGCTCAAAGATAAACTCAATCCAGAGTATAAAGAAGGTTTCCTGCTCCACGTCCTCCTCATGGTTCACCGGGTAATGTTTGAACAGCAGTATCAAGAATTTGGCAAGTTGGACGACGCGGAATTGACAAAACAAGTCAGAGAAGTCTTTCGCACACGAGACTTAGAAATTAACGATGCAGAAATATTTGCTCTTACGCAGTATTTTAGTAAGGCATCAGAGAGGAATGAATGAACACAGTAGAAAAATGTATACAGGAGCAAGTCGTCTCTGGCGATATCGAGGCGCTGAAAGCTCTTGTATCCGAGATTGAACAAGTATTTGCAAGAGAAAATCTGACAGCCAGCGAGCTGCAGTGGAAAGTGATGATTAATCACTTTGATGCTGTTATTGCGCGGCAACTGTCTGGTGAGAAGCTACCCGAAATGGACAGCAGCCTCTTTGCTGATCTGAGTGAGCAGTCGATGCAGCTTGCTCGAGAAGTTGCAGGAAGTATCAAGGTTATTGAGGAGAGCGAAATTTTTCTTATCGCTGTCCATATGGAAAATGTTTTAGGAAATATTAATTAATAAAAAATGGAGGAACATAAAATGGTAAAAATCGTAATCGGAGATCGTATGGGTAAAGGGCAAAACATTGCCAAAGGTATTGAAGCTGCAGGAGGAGAAGCTCTTGTTATCCCTGGAATGGCGGCGGATATGCGCCTTGGCGATGTTATGAAAAAAGAAGGGGCAGATATGGGCTTGTCTTTCTGTGGTTCAGGTGGAGCTGGTGCTTTAACAGCAGCTACGAAATATGGTTATAGCGAACGTCATGGCATGCGTTCTGTGCAAGAGGGAGTGACAGCTGTAGAAGAAGGCATTCAAGTTTTAGGCTTTGGCTTTATGGACACAGAAGAACTCGGGATGGCTTTGACTGAAGCTTACAAGAAAAAACACGGGGCATAGTCATGTTGAAAGTACAAAGAAAAGTTATTGTGGAAGGCAAAGGCAACTCGAAAAAAGCAGCCTTTGCCAGTGCTTTGAATAAAATTCAAGGCGAGATTATCAAAAACAGTAAAGACGTCCTGTTAAGGATCGAGCCAAACGATATCCGAGTGCTCAAAGCACAGAAAAGAGAATGGACAGAAAAATTCTTCTTTTTCTTCATGCCAAGACAAAAGGAAGAATATCAAGTGACTCTGGAAGTTCTTGTGGACTTGCAGATAATCGAAATGGCAAGGGTCAATTTTACAGAAACACGTCAAGAAGTACAAGGAATAAAAATTCCAATCATTAATAAAGTTATTTAAAAGGAGAAGAATTATCTTATGGATATTATCGTTATCTTAAAATCACTTGTCATAGGTGGTTTATTAGGATTTTCAGCAGGGATGGGCGCAGCAAGAATGTTCCACATCCCGACAACGCAAGGTTTGGGAGCTTTTCGTACAATGGGAGAAATGAACGCCTGTGAAGGCGATGCCGCATCGCATTTCTCATTTGGTTTGGGTTTCTTCTTTAATGCTTGGGCATCTGCCGTGGGTGCCGGAGCTTTCACGCAAGATGTAACGCATCGTATCTTGCCAAACTGGGCAGCCGCTTCGCTTCTCGCACGTAATAAAAATGTCGAAGAAACGGTGCATAACCCAAAGAAAATGGCTATTGCTGGCGCAATTTTTGGCGCTATTGTTGTAACTTTTTTGAACTCGACAGCAACAGCTATTCCTGAAGGATTGAAAGTTTCTGCTGTAGCTGTCTTAGTTCCAGCTGCGACAATGCTGATCAACTTTGTTATGCCTATTGTTTTCTGGCTGGCAGCTCTCGATGCAGGGAAGCGTACAGGGTTCTGGGCAACCTTATTTGGTGGTATTGCTCAACTTATCATGGGGAATGCCGTACCAGGTGTAGTTTTGGGTATCCTTATCGGTAAAGGCGTTGATGAAGGTGGCTGGAGCAAGCTGACGAAGATTATCTTTATTGCAGTTATTCTACTGTTTATCTTCTCCGCTTTCTTCCGAGGAATTGACTTACAGGCTTTGGATCAGTTTAATCTACCGCATCCAGTTTGGCTTGAAGATTTACATGATTTAGTAACAGTAAGATAAAGTGAGGTGAAATAGAATGCAAGAAAATGATTTGATGAAAGAAAAAAGTTTTTGGTTTGCGGATTGGGCGTTTCCAATTTTAGTGGGGATTATGGCGGCAGCTGTATTTGCCGGAACACATATGTATGTAACTTATGGTGTCGGCGCTTTTAACGAAGTTTCGATTGTTGCCATGTTGAAAGCAGGATTAGATGGTGAATCTTATGGTGCGGCAGCTGCTTTTGGTGCAAGTTTCCTCTTTGCGCGTGTTCTAGAAGGTTCCTTAGTCGGGATTTTGGACTTGGGTGGTTCTATCTTAACAGGTGTAGGTATTGGGATTCCAGCTATGTTTCTAGCTGCGGGAATCACAGGTCCAGTTGACAGTTTTCCGCTGGCTTTACTCACAGGTGGTGTTATCGGCGCTATTATCGGTGGTGTGATTATCTTGATTCGTAAGTTTACCTTAGGCTCAGGCGATACAACCTTTGGTGCGGATATCATGATGGGTGCAGGAAATTCCGCAGGGCGTTTCTTGGGACCGCTTATCGTTTTGTATGCGACAACAGCCTCAATCCCTGTCGGAATCGGCTCAATTATCGGTGCGATTATCTTTTACAAATGGGAAAAACCAATTGCTGGTGGTGCAATTCTTGGCGCGATGATTATGGGAGCTTTCTTCCCTGTCGTTGCTCAAGGCTAAAGGAGAACTAAATGTTTGATTTACTTGTTAAAAATGTCCAAGATATCAAAGGAAATCCTTTAGAAATAGGGATAAAGTCAGGCAAGATTGTTGACCTAGGCGAGCGCTTACAGGGAGAAGCGAAAGAAGTTTTTAATGCAGAGGGCGCCTATGTCTCTGCCGGATGGATTGATTCACATGTGCACTGTTTTGAAATGATGGACTTGTATTATGACTATCCCGATGAGATTGGAGTAGCGACAGGTGTAACAACAGTTATTGATGCAGGCTCCTCAGGTGAAGCCAATATTAAGGACTTTTACGAGCTTGCAAAAAAGGCTAAAACAAATGTCTTCGCCCTTCTTAATATTTCGAAACATGGCATCGTCACTCAGGATGAACTTTCGGATTTGTCACTTGTTGATGAGGCGAAAAATATCGCGCGTATCCAAGAACTTCCTGAATTCATTGTGGGGATCAAAGCACGTATGTCGAAGACCGTTATTGGTCAAAATGGTATCATCCCCTTACAAATGGCGAAGAAACTACAAAGTAAAGTGAATTTGCCATTGATGGTTCATATTGGCTCTGCGCCGCCAAAACTTGAGGATATCTTGCAAGAGCTAGAGGCAGGAGATATTGTCACGCATTGCTTTAATGGCAAGGAAAACGGGATTTTAGCTACAAGTGATGAGATTAAAGACTTTGCTCTAGAAGCCTATCGTCGTGGAATCATTTTTGACATCGGACATGGGACTGACAGTTTCAACTTTAAGGTTGCTGAGATTGCCAGAAAGAAAGAAGTAAGTGCGCAAAGTATTTCAACAGACATCTATATCCGTAACCGAAAAAACGGCCCTGTTTATGATTTGGCGACAACTTTATCAAAGCTTTTAAAAGTTGGCTATTCACTTGAGGAATTAATTTCAGCTGTGACAACCGCTCCCGCTAAAAATTTCAATTTGGCAAACAAAGGAAGTTTAGAAGTTGGCAAAGATGGTGACCTGACTTTCTTCAAACTCGAAGACAAACAGGAGAAACTCGTAGACTCTAACGGAAATGTCCAGCAAAGTGAACAGATTTTAAGCCCTGTTGCTTGTACTGTTGCGGGAACACTCTATCAAGAAAGAGAGAAGAAATAATTTGGACAATATACATAAGAAATTTAAGCTCAAACAAGTGATCAATGCCAGTGGTAAAATGACCATTCTAGGCGTATCAAAGGTTTCTGACCAAGTCGCGCAAGCGCAAAGGCTCGCAGGACAAGCTTTTTTCGAAATGAGTGATTTAACGGAGAAAACCGGCTATTATATCGCAGATTTAGTCGGCGCAGAAAATGCCACGGTTGTTTCCAGCGCTTCTGCAGGAATTGCCCAATCTGTTGCAGCTCTTATCGGTCAAGGAGACAAATATCATGCTGTTCACCCTTTCACAGAACGCATCCAAAAACGTGAAATTGTCTTGCCCAAAGGTCATAATGTGAATTACGGAACAGGTGTTCAAGTCATGGTTGAACTTGGGGGTGGAAAAGTTGTCGAAGCCGGCTGGGCTAACCAATGTTCTGCTCAACAAGTAGAAATGGAAATCACAGATAAAACGGCAGCTCTTCTGTATATCAAGAGCCATCATACTGTGCAAAAATCAATGCTTACAGTAGCTCAAATGGCTGAGGTTGCCCAAAAGCATAATCTTCCATTGATTGTTGATGCAGCTGCCGAAGAAGACTTAAGGACTTATTACCAAGCAGGCGCAGACTTAGTTATTTACTCTGGTGCAAAAGCACTTGAAGCGCCATCATCAGCCATGGTCATCGGTAAAGACAAGTATGTAAAATGGGTCCAATTACAAGGGCAAGGCATCGGCCGTTCAATGAAAATCGGCAAAGACAATATCATTGGCTTTGTGACTGCACTGGAGCACTATCTCGCAACAGAAAGTGAGTCTGAAAGCAGTCAAAAAGCACGATTAGCTCCATTTATTAGCGGACTCAATGAGATTTCAGGAATTACTGCAGATATCGTGCAGGACAGTGCAGGCCGTCTTATCTTTAGAGCCAGCATTAAGGTTGAATCATCGTCTATGAATGCGCTGGAAGTTATTGACAAGCTTAAAGAAGGCGACACAGCTGTCTATACGCGTGAATATCAAGCCAATAACGGCATCATCGAGTTTGACATACGCGCAGTTGATGAAGCGGAAATGCAGCTCATTGTCGATAAGCTTAAAACAATTATGGAATAAAAGAGGAGAAAAATGAAAAAAACACCAAATTATTTAGAAAATCGTCTATGCTTAAATGTTTTGGCTGGTTCAGTGGAGAATGCTCAAGAAATATACGAAGCAGCAGAAGGTCATGTTGTCGTTGGCGTACTTTCTAAAAATTATGCCACAGATGAAGCAGCGATTGAAGACATGAAACGCTACATTGCTGTCACGGATAATGCCCTCTCTGTTGGCTTGGGCGCAGGCGATCCGAACCAATCGCAGATGGTTTCTCGTCTTTCAGCTGTCTTACAGCCACAACATGTCAACCAAGTTTTCACAGGAGTCGCAACCAGTCGTGCACTTTTGGGGCAAGACGATACAGTGGTTAATGGCTTGATTTCCCCAACAGGAAAAGTCGGTTATGTAAATATCGCCACAGGACCTTTAAGCTCCCAAGCACCAGAAGCAGTTGTGCCAGTCGAAACAGCTATCCGCCTGCTCCAAGATATGGGGGGCTCTTCTGTAAAATTCTTCAACATGAAAGGTTTAGAACATATTGAAGAATACAAAGTTGTTACTGAAGCTTGTGCCAAGTATGACTTTTACTTAGAGCCAACGGGCGGCATTGACTTAGAAAACTTTGAAGAGATTGTCCAGATTGCCGTGGATGCCGGCGTTAAGAAAATCATCCCTCATGTTTACAGCTCCATTATTGATAAGGAAACGGGAAATACGCGAGTAGAAGATGTTAAAGTTTTGCTTGAGATGATGAAGAAAAGTTTATAAAATTTAAAATATTAGTATCCTCTAGGGCGGTAGATGAAAATCTACTGCTTTTTTTATGAAAAAAAGCCATAGAAATAGACACAGAGGCTTAGGCTCACTTTTATAAACTTTACCTATTGGTCTTTCTTTTTGGCATTTTCACGTTAGCCATATCCGCAGGAGATAGGCTTAAGAGATAAAGAAACTTTTTTTGAAAAAGTGAGACAGGCTCAGGGCTATCATCGGTTAGCCAAGTAGACAGAATGGATAAAAATTCTTTTAAGAGAATGTTCGCGAGATAGGCATTGGAAAAAATCTCCTTTTTTCCAATTTTATCAAGGTAAGATTCTACAACGGGCACATATTTTTCTTGTAGAAAATTTAACCAGTTTGGGTCAACATTTGTTTCACAGAGAACTTTTATCCAATCTTTTCTGGCATATAGAAGTGGAAGGAGAGTATGGGAGACAAATTTTACAATATTTGTGTTTGTACCTATCATAAATTTTGTTATTTCATCGTCTATGTCTTTATCGATTAAAAAATGGATTTTTTCGATAATATCTTCCATGTTATCAAAATGATAACGATAAATAGACTCTCTCCGCAAACCTGCTTGGTCTGCAATCATCTGCAGCGTCAATTTTTGATTAGGATATTTCTGAGCGGCTTGAAAAAAGGCATCGATTATCTTTTTTTGACCGTCGCTTATAATAATTATGATAAACTCCCTTCACTGAAAATATATTCGTTGGGATTGTATAAACTCCTCTTCCCCATTATTTATTTGAAATTTTAATGTTAACCAATTATAACAAAAAAAGTTTTATTGGTCTAACGAACTTTAGATACGAAATAGAAAAAGGAAACAGCTTGTGTCCTTAAAATGGAATCAAAGATTAATGAAAGCCATGGTTATGGGAAAAGAGATTTATATAAGGGTAAAAAAGTGCACACTATGTGAACATTGACTTGTTGTATCATTCATAATAGAATGCTAGACTGAAAAGGTAAATGGATTTTAGAAAGGATTTAGTCCGGTGTAATCAAGTTGTTGATGATATAACTTGATTACTAAGTTATTCTTCAAGTTTAAGATTAATTAGCACAGCTCATTTGTTTTAAACTAAATAGACTGAGAATTTGGATAATATGGATATGCTTTTTTGATTAGTCTAGGGAGCTGGTGTGAGGGTAGGGATGTATATGAAAAACTTTTCGTTTGAAATAGAAAAAATATTTATTGATTCAGCTAGCATAACTGAAGAAAAATGCAGATATTATTCTTCAGAGAAAGAAATTGATTCAAGTTATTTAGAGGAATGGCGTTCAGCTCGAACACTATTGAATGATAATTATTTTAAGGAGATGTTAGAAATTAAGAATACTTCTTTACAAGAATTTTCGTTTGCTCTCCAGCCTTTGGGGATAGGAAATTATAAAGAGGTTCAATGGTTTAAAAGATTTAAAAATGTAATTGATATTTTTGATTATAGTATTGTTGATTTCTCAGATGGTATCGTGATGTTTTACTTGCCGTTTCTTACTTTTTTGAAAAATCAGATATCAGAAGCAACTATGGATTTAGGACAACTAGTCATTTCAGAAGAAATTATCCATTCTTTTGTAGAAGTTGCGGGAACCGAAATGTTCAATATTTTCGGAAAATTAATTGCAATCGAATTAGAAATATACAAGCATGAAAATAATTTTGAATCAAAAAGCGGCAATGAGAGATTTCAAGAATTTCTTGAGAAAACCTACCCATCAAAAGATGATTTAGTTTCGTTCTATGCAAAGTATCCAGTTGCAGCAAGAGTAGCAACTGAGAGAATTAATTATTTAATAAATAATTTTAAGAACATGATTCAGAGGATAGATATAGACTTGCCAGAACTAGGTGAAATTTTTCACCTAGAGACGATAGAACTGACAGAAATTCAGCTTTCTACAGGAGATTCTCATCAGCAAGCTAATGCTGTAGCTATTTTAGTATTCGGTAATAAAAAAGTTGTTTACAAGCCTAGAAATTTGGAACTTAGCTTATCGTTTGAGAGATTTCTTGACTGGTGTACCGAAAATTCTAATCTTCTTGACTTGAGGTTTCCTAAAGGGATTTATAAGAAAGAATATTCTTACAATGCGTTTATTGAAAAGAAAAATTGTGCTGATAGTGAGAGTGTAGAAAAGTTTTATACAAGATATGGTTACTTAGTTGCTATCTGCTATCTTTTAGGCATTAATGATCTGCATATGGAAAATATTATTGCAGAGGGTGAATATCCAATCATCATTGATATTGAGACAATGTTCCAGCCTCACTTAATGTTTGAAAATGAATCTGTTTTTTCAAAAATAACTCATCATTTACAACTTGATTCTGTTATGAATTCAAGTCTATTGCCCAAAAACCTTAATATTGGAATCAAGAAGGAGGTAGAGCTAAGCGCATTAAATGGTAAGGAAGTAAAAACTAGCTCTAAAATTTTTGGCCCAACAGGAATAAACACAGATCAATTCCATTTTGAGCAACAAGAGGCATATTTTAAAGGAGGAAACAATATTCCTCAAAACAATCAAGATGAAGAGGTTGATTTTCAAGAATACCGCTTAAAAATTTTGGAAGCCTTTCAAGACTTCATGACCTTTGTAATGGAGAGAAAGCAAGAATTTATCCAGTTACTGGATGTATTTAAAGGGAAAAAGATTAGGGTACTGACCAAAGGGACAGAACAATATGCGATGATGTTGCGCTATGCTAGCCACCCCAACTATAATTCCGAAATGAAATATAGGGAAAGACTGATGATGAATGCATGGGCTTATCCATATAGGGATAAGCGGATTGTTAGTAGCGAGGTCAGAGATTTAATTTTTAACGATATTCCTATATTTTATGCCTATACTGATTCTACAGATATTATTGATAGTCGTAATAAGAGCTATGATAATTACTTTGAAAGTTCAGGACTACAAGATGCGATTCAGAGAATTCAAGCGCTTGACCAAACTAAAATAAAAGAGCAGTATAAAATTATGCTTTTGTCACTTGGTGTAGCTGATTCTTATTTGAACGAGAAAACTAGATTTACTGAACTGTCAAAAATTACAAGAAAATTTGATTACGTAAAAGAATCAGAAAGTATTGCCCAAGACCTCATTAAAGACATGGTACGATTCGAGGATGAAGTTTCTTTTGTGAATTTAGCGACTAATGACGAGCAACATTGGTATCTTGAATCTAGTGATGGCAGTCTCTATAGTGGTTTAAGTGGTATTGGATTACTGTTCTTAAATCTCTACCAAAAAACAGGTAAAGACGTTTATTTTTCTTACTATAAAAAATTGCTCAACACAGCAATTAAATATTCCAAACATCAGCCTTATAAAGGTGCTTTTGATGGGTGGCTTTCACCTATTTATCCTATGTTGGTTGAATATAAAAATTTGGGAACTCTTGTAGACGAAGAATTTTTAAATCTAACCATTAAAAAGCTAAATGAACTTTCAGACGAGCATGTCCAAAAATTTGAGCAGTTTGATTATATATCCGGATTAGCTGGAATTTTGCGCCTTATAGAAAAAATCAATAACACGCTTGAAGATAAGAAGGTTTCAAATCAAACAATAAAAATTATTGAAGCTATTCTAAAAGAAAAAATTACGCAAAAAGACAAAAGCTTAAATTCGGTAGGCATCGCTCATGGCCTATCAGGGATTGCTTTAGCACTCGCTTCATGTCAAGAAGTAGATAAAGAAGCAATTAGAGACTTGTTTTCCAAAGAAATGTCATTACACATTAAAGATGAAGACAGGCACAAGTGGTGTTGGGGAATCCCTGGTATGATTCAAGCCAGAATAGAAGTTTTGAAATATTTTGAGAATCAAGATATTGAGGAACAGCTTAAACTACTAGTTACAAAATTTGAAAAATACCTTGATGAGATTCCATTGGACGATTCGCTCTGCCATGGAACAGGGGGGATTTTGAAAACTATTGAAGAGCTATATAAGTACAGCTCAGATGATAAATGGCGACTAAAAAGTCAGCAAATTTATGCAAATATCAAAGAAAATTCACTTTCTAGAGATTATAAAATAAAAAATCTGTCAGGTTCAGATATAAAAGGACTTTTTGATGGTAGAACTGGTCTGGGAAGTAGCTATTTGAGTGATTTACCAAATCTTATGTTATTAAACATCGAATGAGTTAAAGGAGTATATTTAACACATTTGATTTTTATAAAAAATACACTTTTATTGAGGTGGGAAAGGAGGAAGTATGTCAGAAATTAATACAAACAAAATTGTTGGTGATGCATTTGAGGAGTTAACAATTGCAGAAATGACCCAAGTTCAGGGCGTAGGGGATGTGGAAGCACGCTTTACAACCCCGGTTTGTGCATTTAGTGTCTCATTTATGGCGACAGCACAGTTAGTAAGTGTTTTAAAAACGTGTTGATTATTAAAGAATGATGGTGGAGGTTTTTAAATGTCAGAAATTGATATGAATAAAATTGTTGGCACTTCATTTGAAGATATGACAATTTCAGAAATGATGCAAGTACAAGGTTCAGGAGATGTTGAAGCAAGAACTACTCCAGCTTGCTTATACTCACTATTTGTAACAGCAAATGTATCGTCAGCTGGATGTATTGGAGCAACAGCTGGAATAATCTATTCAATTGTGAGATGCTAAACAATTATAAGGAGGTTTCCTCCTTTCAGAGTGTAGACAAAATAGGAAAGGCCTTAAGAAGTGGCTCGGTCAAAATACCCTTTCTTGAAAATCTTCTAGCCATGAGGTTAACTGTAGGTTTTTCCACACTTAATAGCATTGAGCGCGATTGAGCGAAGCAATTAATCTGAAGATTGGTTTTTCGCTAGAAATATTTTCAAACAGAGTTTGTCTATACCCTAAAGGGAAGTTTTCCCCTTTTTTGTATACTACATCCAACTAATTGTTTTAGCTATGATGTACAAAAATTTAGGCCATTCATATAATTTTGCTCTATAAAGATTCATTATCAAAATAAGTAATAGTTGAAATTTTATGTTTTATAAAGGAGGAGTTTGATGAAAGTCGCTATAATTCTGCTGTGTCTTGGTATTTTATTGTATATACAGTACTTAGAAAAAACAAACAAGGTCAAATTTAAAAATGATATAGAATATCAAAAAGTATTGTTAAAAAAAGATAGGGTCATTTTAGGTTGTTATGAATTTATGGGAGTATATGCTGTAGCGATATATTTGGCTATAACTGTTCGTGGAGTTCTTGGGGAAATTCCGATAAATATTACAATCACTTCAAATAATATTTCTTTACCGTTTATTATTTTTGTTGCTGTGAGAAAGGTTATTGGTTATCTTGTGATCCTCCATTATAACAAAAAAAGCCATAACGAAGGGAGAGGTCATGAAAAAAATCTTTATTTTAAACGCAAGCAGAAGAAGGAAGGGTAATACAACAAAACTAATCTCTAGTGTTACTGAGAAACTGAAAGATTTTGACATCGAAATTGCTCACCCACAAGATTTTAATATTAAAACATGCCTAGGTTGTCATAAATGCTTTATTAAAGCGGGTTGTGTCCAAAGGGATGATTTACCACTTTTAGAAGAAAAAATCCTCAGTTCAGATTTATTAATTTTAGCTTCTCCTGTATATCTCCACTACATGACGGGTGAATTAAAAGTGATTCTAGACAAGCTATCTTGGTGGGCACACACATTGCGCTTACAGGGGAAACCCGTTGTTTTATTGAGCACTTGTTCCACTAATGGACAAGATACGGTGATTAAGCCTTTAGGGGAAATCATGAATTATATGGGGGAAATGTCATTGCAACGGCTAATGCATCAATGGTGCCTGACCAAATCAATAATCTTGAGTGGCTTGATAGCGTTTCAGAAGAAATATCATCAAGAATTACTAAAAGTATCATAGATTATCCAAAAGCAAATATTTTTACTGAAAAGATATTTAATGCAAATCGAATATCGATGTTAGAACAAGTCAGTTATTTTGAAGATAATGATATTAAAAATGAGGAACTAGAATTTTGGAAAAGCTCAGGGATGCTTGAATTTGAGACCTTCTCTGCATACTTGGCGTATAAATATCAAAATAAGGAGAGTTAGTTTATGAAGGTGCGCTTCCAACAACAAAGTGAGCATTCTGAATGTGGTTTGGCTTGCGCAACAATGATGATTGACTACTTTGCTAAGAAAGTAAATATTGTCGAACTAAGAGAAAAGTATGGTGTCCCCAATGGCGGCTACAATCTTTTTCAAATAGGAAGTGTTTTAGAGGAGTATGGCGTTGTGTCGAAGGCTGCGAGAATTAACGCAGAATCTGTGCAATCAATTCCAACTCCTTTTATTGCTTTCTGGGACTTGAAGCATTTTGTGGTGGTAGAAAAAATCATAAGAAAGACTATTCATGTTGTTGATCCAGCTTTGGGAAAAAGAAAGCTGTCTTTCGAGGCTTTTAAAGAACATTTTTCAGAGGTGGTGCTCTACTCTACAAATGACGGGCATAGAAGCAGAAAAATTTCTAAAATAAATAATACTCTTAAAGAAAGTGTTTTAGAAAATAAAAAATTGTTAGTCGTTACTCTTAGTTTTTCGCTTCTTTCCCACTGTGTAAGCCTACTTATTCCATTCGTAATTCAAAGCATTATTGACTCAAGTGCTAAAATGCCTTTTCAATCTTTTTTGATAGGGATTATATTGATGATTGCTTCTTACTTTGTTATTAACATGGTAAAAATAAGGCTTTTAGTGAGGCTTCAAACAAGAATAGACAAAACCTTACTTGGAAATACTATTCATCAATTACTACACCTTCCTTATTCATATTTTGTCAACCGAAGTAAGGGAGAGCTAATTTATAGGATTAATTCAAATTCTTATATTAGACAAATCCTTGTTGATCAAGTGCTGGAGTTAGCTTTGAGCCTCTTATTTCTTGTTGTTTATATATTCATTATGTTTTGGATGAATATGTTTTTAGCGCTAATCACAATAATTATCGTAAGCATACTGATAGGTATTTCGATAATTAATGCCAGAATTAATCAGAAAATTGTACAAAATCAGATGGTTGTCATGACTAAATCACAAGATATAGTTAACGAGATGATAAATAATATCTTCACAGTCAAGGCGACCAATTCCTACGAATATATTTACAAGAATTGGAGTGAGAATTTTGGACAACAAATCATTATGGAGAGAACGAAAGCAAAGTATTCTTCAATCCTGACAAATATTCCAAACAGTATTCAAAGTTTTTATCCGCTTATTATTTTTTTCTTTGGATACTTGATGATACAAAGCCAAGAGATGACACTAGGTGCTGTCGTGGCCTTTAGCTCAAGCGGGGTTATGTTTTTGACGCCAGTACTATCTATTACGAATGTCTATAATCAACTGTTGATGATAAAGGTGTATATTGATAGGTTACTGGATATCTTAGAAACGAAGCAAGAACGTGATAATGGTGAATTTACGCTTGAGAATTATACTGGAAAGATTGATTTAGAGAATGTCACTTATAGATATAGTCGTTTTTCTGAAGAGGCTATAAAAAATGTTTCTTTATCAATTGAACCCCATCAAAAAATTGCTATTGTCGGAGCTAGCGGTTCAGGTAAGTCCACGCTCCTTAAAGTAATGGCTAACCTATTTCCAGTTGAGAGTGGGAAAGTTTACTATGATGATGTTGAACATGAAAAAATAGTACTTAAAAAATTCCGAAAAAATCTTGGAATTGTTCTTCAGGAGAATATTTTGTTCAGCGGTACTTTTAGAGAGAATATCCTTATGGGGAGAAAATTCACGGATGATGAGCTGTTAAGGAGTATTCAAATTGCAAATTTAGATGAGCTTGTTGCCTCGTTCCCTCTGGGTGTAGAAACTAAAATTTCGGAAAATGGTCAAAACTTCTCCGGAGGACAGAGGCAACGTATATCAATTGCCAGAACAGTTATTTCTCAACCGAAGGCGATTTTTATGGATGAACCCACAAGTGGTTTGGACAACATTACTGAAAAAATTGTGATGGCCAATATATTTAAACTTCCTGCAACGGTAATCGTTGTGGCACACAGATTGTCTATGATTGCAGAGTTTGACCAAGTGATTGTTATGGAAGCAGGAAAAATTGTTGGAGAAGGTACACATCAGGAGCTTTTAGAGACTTGTCAAGAATATCAGAAGTTGTATAAAATATCCGAATATCCTATTGTTCTTTAGTGAACTTGAAAGGAGGCAGTAAAAATCTGTTTTGTCTTTTTATTCTGAAAAAAGAAATCCCAGAACTAAAATTAAACCATAAAAAGTATCTGCAGTTATTAATTTAGTTATAAAAAACCGATATCAAATGTATATAGGTAGATCTTTAAAAGAAAGGGATTAATATGAAAAAGAAATATACATCACTTTTGCTTGCTTTAACTATCCTAGGATTATCCTCTCCTATGATTGCAAAGTCCGATATGTTAGGAGGATGGGAAGAAGGGAAGGGTACTTTCGGTTATAATGCTATGCATTTTAGAGCAACTCCTCATCATACTGGCAGGGCAGATATAAAAAAATCTGGTGGAAACACCTATAAGAGAGCCCACGGTTGGACGACTTGGCCTAGAACGAAGCATTACACGGTAGCGCGTTTGGAAGATTGGGGAAAAGTTGTCGCTACCTCTGGTCGCATTTGGGGCGTTGGTGGAACAGAAGCCGTTTCTCCATGGAAAGCTTTTACTAAAGAACTTGGTTCTCCGGGTATTGCAAAAACTTACTATGGGAGATAATTTGACCCGTGGTTTCAGTTAATTTTGTGAATTTAACAGTATTTTTAACTAGCACTGTAACTTAAACCATAACAAACTGCAGATACTCTTTATGAATTTAATACGGTGTCACATGTTTTGGAAAAGAGATTGATATGACAAAGAAAAGTTTACTTAAAATAATTTCACTGCTCCTACTGGTCTATATGCTAATAGCTGTATTCTCTTTATATAAGGATAAACAAAATAAAATATATCTAGAAGCCAACAATTTATACACAAAAAACGCACTTAAAACAAGTGGTAGTTATAGTAAGATACTTGATGAAATGAGTATCAATGCAAAAGTTTTTAAAGTTCTTTCAGAAGAGGATCATATTAGAGCATTTGAGTTTAAAGGCAATATGTCCGACTTCCCCGTCTATGCGGGGAGGAATTTTAAAAAAGATGAAAGAAAAGCTCTAGTAGGTTCATCAGTTCCACTGGAGGAGCATCATGGTGTTAAGTATTTTTCTTATAATGAAAAATTATACGAGGTAATCGGGTATCTGGGTTTAAGCAAGGACAGTATTCTTTCAGATGAAGTAATAATAAAAGATGAAGCTCTATTTTCAAAGGATAAAAATGAAAATATTATTATTGATAGCCCAGACAGTGTCAACATCTCTAAACCAAACTATAAGGTCAGTAATAATTTAGGAAGGCGAAGCAACATCGATTATATTACTCCTTTTATTACTTATATGGTTGTATTATCAATAGGCTTCATTTCTTTAATCATAGGCGTATTGTCATGGTTGTATAGTAAAACATATGCTGAGGTCATGTTCTTAAAAGGAAAGTCCCCTAAAAATATACGGACAGTGCTCTTATTTAAAGTACTTTTAGTGTTTTTAGTCACGAATGTATTTTGTATTGTGTTATCAAAATTGTTTGTGGAATCCAGCATAGAGCTGTATTTATTACTGCCTTCTCTGCTTATAATTATTATTGGATTGGTCACAAGTTCTCACCTTCTAAAAAGGGGAATTAAATGAAAAATTTATACTTTGACTTAAAGCAAAACGTTGTATTGATTGCTTTGAAATCAACACTGATTTCTTTCTTATTTATATTTTTTTATATTTGTATCTCCTTCATGCATTCAAGCAATGAAGCTATCGATAGGGAATTTTCAGATGCTCAAAAAGAAAACATGTATGGATTAGTCGATAATTTGCAAGATCCCAATGATTTTTCTAAATTTAGAGGGGATATTTCCTCTATAAACCATGTTGCTGACTTTTACAATCAATTAAATAAGAGTGATAATTTTAACTTTCTATCAATTTTTGATCAACCCATTCCAGTTACTGACTTTAAAGGAGACATGCAGTTTGATTATGCTTTTGATACGGAGAGGACTAAAAAGGGCTTTTATCAAGATGAACAAACAGGGGAAAAGCTCTTTGATGTTAAAGCTCTACAAATGAACGCTCAGGCTTTCTCTTTTTTTAATTTGAGTGTTAAAAAAGGGACGACGATAGATTGGGATACTGTGAATTATGACTCTAATGTCTTACCCATACTCTTGGGTTCAGACTATAATGACATATACAATGTTGGAGACATTATAGGTGGAAGTTTATATTTTAAAAAGTATCAATTCAAAGTTGTGGGGATATTAAGGGAAAATGCATCACTATTTTATCAAAACAATAGAAATACTTTTATTGACAACTACTTTATCATCCCCTATCCTCCAAAACTTCCAAAAGCGACGGAAAAAGGCAAGGAATTTTATGGCATATTAAATTTCGCGATGATAAATGGCAACATAGCTGCCTCAAGAGACATGACGGGTACGGAATTACTCAATAAATTACATGATATTTCTTTAAAGAGCAACTTTTCTCATTACACTTTGTGGTCTATGCCCGCTTATTTGATTCAGTTTAACTTTATGTACAATATTATTCAAAAAAATTTAAATCTTATTTTTGGTGTGATAGCTTTACTAAGTTTAGCCCTCTACATTGTATTGCGCTGCTTAGACAAAGTGATGATAAAGAGAAGGATAAACATCATAAAATATTTTTGGATACAGGGATACCGTGTTCGTGATATAAATTTTATTGTCTTGAGGTACTCCATGACAGAATATATGTTAAGCGCTATTATTTTCTTAACTGTTTATTTAATTTCTTCCATAAAGCGGTTAGAACTCCTGTTTATCTTGCTTATCCTACAGGCAGGTTATTTTATCATTGATTTTTTGATTTTAAAGAGTGCCTATCTATCAAAATTAAAAAGGAGTTATACTAATAATGATTGAGCTGAAAAATATTAATAAAAACATCATTAAAAACAAGCAAATAGAAAGAGTCTTGTTTGAAAATCTGAATTTCTCCCTTTCTGATGTCACTCCCTCTATAGCTATAATGGGGAGAAGTGGGTCGGGAAAGACGACTTTATTAAATATTATTGCAGGATTGGATATCAACTATGAGGGAGAATACTTTTTTAATCACAATTTAGTTTACAAAACAATTGATAAAATGGCAGATTTGAGACTGAAAAATATCAGTATCATCACACAGCACTATAATCTTTTAGATGATCGTAATGTCATGGAAAATATATTGTTGGGGTTTAGGAAAAAAAGTGCTCAATCTAAAAGTCAAGCAATGGACTATTTAAAAATGGTTGGATTAGAGGGCTATGCGCATAAAAAAATTAAACATTTGTCTGGCGGCGAATGTCAACGTGTTGCCATAGCTCGAGCTATGGCGAAAGCACCCACACTATTAATAGCGGATGAACCTACGGGTGCTTTAGACGAAGAGACAGAGCGTATCGTATTAGATATTTTTCAAGAGCTAAAACGAAAAGGAACTAAAATAATCATCGCTACACATAGTAAAGAAGTCGCGAAAAGTTGTGAGCAGGTAGTGGTTATTAAGGATAAAGCGCTTGAAGCTGTTAGGTTATGAGTTGGTATGATTAAAATATTTTCATTGTTTTATCGCTTAAATAGGAATTATTTTTTTCAGCATAATCTTCTTTTATCAGATTTAGGGCAATTATGGAAAAAAATAATCTTTAATTTTTATCTACTGGTGCGCTGTCTCTTCTATCTTGTTGTTTTTGGGGCGATCACAGTTTATACTTCGCGGATAAACGTGGCTACAGTGCATTTGGTATTGTCACAAATTATATTGATGACACTTTCTATTCTTATCTTTTCCAAACAAGCTAAGATGAGCGATCAAAAAATAAAAAGTTTACAGTTCCTACTAGGGAAAATGTTTACAAAAGAAGAACGGCTTATAAATATAAAAAAAGTTGGACGGTATTATGCGATATATGCACTGGGAAGTTTTATTTTAGTTGATGTAGCAATACTTCCCTATTTTTTAAAATCAGGAATAGGAGGAGTCTTGCTTATGGTGTTTTGTCTAGTTATTACGACTTACTATGTTTATTCTAAGACGGTGGCTATTATGGATATAAAAAGAAGTGAGAGCATCCGCTATCCTTGGTATGTTTCTTATTTTATCGTTGCTACAGTCACTTTGATGTTTCCTGCAGTCTTAAAATCACCAGATATTGAACATTTGATAGGTTCATCTGGTTTTGGGATAATTGTAAATGTCATCTTTACGCTATTGATAATTCATATTTTAATGTTTCTTATCATAAAGCGAAATCCTGCCTTAAAAAACATTGAGGAGAAAAGAAATTTTAGAGGAATGACTCAGGAATTTTTTGAGGGCTATATAAAAGGCGCAGCTTTTTGGTTGATTATTCCGGCAGGTCTTTTGGGAATGCTTCCTATAAGCGAGATAAGTAAGACGATTGTATTTGTAACACTTTTATCCTTTCTTTTAATGCCGAATATTTGCAGCAAACCAATGATAAACTACTTGAAAATGATAGGTTGGAATAAAAAATGCTTTTTAATTCGGTATGGCTATAGGATTTTATTTTTCTTACTGGTTGTGCAGGTTATTTTGAATATATTTGTAAGATTGTCATTAACATTCTTTATGATTGGGCTTGTGTTAACGACAATATTAGTTTTTAGCAGAATCATCGTTGGAGTATTTATTATGGAAAGCGGATATAGCGACAATAAAAAAATAGATTACTATGGTTTGTTTGTCATAACATCGGTGTTTTTATTTGCTATGTTAGCGTATATGTTGAGATAGCTACTGACCTTATTTATAACTTTATTGGAGAGATTATGAGAGCAGAAAAATTATCCAAGAAATTTGGGGATACATACATATTTAAAAATATTGATTTAGAGTTTAAACAAGGAAAAATATACAGTATTTTTGGAAGAAACGGGGTCGGAAAGACCACCTTATTAAATGTTTTAAATGGGACATTAGCGTCAGATGGCGGTGAAATTTATGATGCTGAGAAAGTGATATTGTTAGAGGATAATGAACTTCCTTTTGAATTTATGACGGCAAATGAATTTATTGATACGACCTTTACTTTTAAAAATCAAAAAATAGATCTCCAAGAGAAGGAAAAATTATTTAAGCAATTACACTTTCAACCTGAAAATAAGATAATAAAGGATTTTTCCAAAGGCATGAAAAGTAAACTCTGTATCATCATAGCGCTATTATCGAAACCACAAGTCCTCTTATTGGATGAACCTTTTTCAGATATTGATGTTGTTAGTTTTGGAGAAATTACCGAAATACTGAAACATAAAAAGAAGGAGATGCAAATTATTTTTTCTACCCATGTTTCTAAAATAGCCTTTGAATTATCGGATGACATCGTGTATTTAAAAGAAAATCAAGCGCTATTTTTTGAAAATAACTTTCGGAAAACGGATGAGTTAGAAGATTACATTTTAAAAAAGATGTCAAACCTAGATGAAGTTTAAACTTTATTGAGCAAGTCAAAAGGAAAATAGATGAACAAAAGAAAAATAGTAATACTGATTACTCTAAGCATCGTATCGTTGATGCTGTTATTTATAAATCTTTCTCTAGAGGGAAGTAATAACTGGAATGTCATCATTTTTATCAGTTTAGGGATATATTTTAGAGAGGGTATTGAGATATTTATAGAAAGTAGGAAGAATAAGAAAAGAAAGAAGTAGGTGGTGAAGTATCCTTCCTCAATATGAACGTATAACTTACAGGGTTCATTTAACAAAAGTCCTATTAGCAAATATGCTATAATAAAACCATGAATAACACGATTAAAGCAAAGCTGGAACTCTTACCAGACAGTCCAGGCTGCTATTTACATAAGGATAAAAATGGAACCGTTATCTATGTTGGGAAGGCGAAAAATCTGAAACATCGCGTACGTTCCTATTTTCATGGTTCCCATAATACAAAGACCGAGCTTTTAGTCAGCGAGATTGAAGATTTAGAGTGGATTGTGGTTGAGTCAAATATTGAGTCTCTGGTTCTTGAAATCAACTTGATTCAACGTTATAAGCCCAAATATAACATCATGCTTAAGGATGATAAATATTATCCTTTTTTGACGATTACCAATGAAAAATACCCACGCCTGATGATTACGCGCCGTGTCAAAAAGGACGGTGCCATGTATTTTGGGCCTTATCCAGATGTCAAAGCAGCCAATGAAGTCAAGCGCCTCTTAGACCGTATCTTCCCCTTTCGAAAATGCGGCTTGCATGAAAAGAAGGTTTGCTTTTACTATCATATCCATCAATGCCTCTGCCCGGTTGTAAATCATGTAGATCCACAAGTTTATAAAGACATGGCTCAAGAAGTCAAACATTTTTTAACGGGTGATGATAAAGAGATTATCAATGAACTCAAAGAAAAAATGTTTGCGGCTTCTGAAAAAATGGAGTTTGAACAAGCAGCAGAGTATCGTGATGTTATCAATTCGATTAGCACTTTAAGAACAAAACAACGTGTCATGAACCACGATTTAAAAGACCGCGATGTTTTTGGCTACTATGTGGATAAAGGCTGGATGTGCGTGCAGGTCTTCTTTGTGCGACAAGGTAAAATGATTCAACGTGATGTCAATATGTTTCCTTATTACAATGAAGCAGAAGATGATTTCTTAACTTACGTCGGACAGTTTTATCAAGAAGCTGAACACATGGTGCCCAAAGAAATTTTATTGCCTTCAGAAATTGATGCGGAAGCTGTCGAAGCAGTTACTCAAACCAAAGTTCTCAAACCAAGTCGTGGGGAGAAGAAACAGCTTGTTGCGATGGCGACGAAAAATGCCCGGACACAGTTACAATTAAAATTTGACCTCCTCGAAAAAGACTTGATTAAAACGCAAGGTGCTATTGAGAATCTCGGAAAAATTCTCAACATTCCAACTCCCGTCCGTATTGAATCTTTCGATAATTCGAATATCATGGGGACTTCACCAGTATCAGCGATGGTTGTCTTTATCAATGGCAAGCCTTCAAAGAAAGATTATCGCAAATACAAGATTAAAACAGTCGAAGGTGCAGATGATTATGCCTCAATGCGTGAAGTGATTACGCGCCGTTATAGCCGAGCCATACGTGAAGGTACTGCTTTACCTGACTTGATTGCAATGGATGGTGGTGCAGGGCAAGTCAATGCAGCCAAGGCTATTCTGAAAGAAATAGGTTTAGCCATTCCTGTTGCAGGTATGGCTAAAAATGACAAACACCAAACCAGCGAGTTACTTTTTGGCGATCCTTTGGAAGTCGTGCCACTGAGTCGGCAATCGCAAGAATTCTTTCTTCTGCAACGCATTCAAGATGAAGTCCACCGATTTGCGATTACTTTCCATCGGCAAGTCCGGGGGAAAAATACCTTTTCTTCAAAACTGGATGGTATTACGGGACTTGGACCAAAACGTAAGCAAAAATTAATGACGACCTTCAAGTCACTTAAAGCCATTTCTGAGGCTGATGTTGCTCAAGTCGCTGAAGCAGGCGTACCTTATGAAGTCGCTGAACGTGTCAAAGAGGTTTTGGGAAAAGAAAATGAATAATATTTTTATAGATCAAAAGGTGGATTATATTGATTCACTTTTTTTGTATTCGAAAAAGAAAGGAGAAGCTTCTGGTTCACAGTGATAAGTGGAGAGGTTTTTCTATAAAAACTTGTTATAATGATAGGTATGAACAAAACAGAAATAAAAAAGTTCCAACAAGATCTTTTAGGATGGTATAAGGTACACAAAAAGCCTTTACCATGGCGTAAAACTACATCTGCCTATTCTGTCTGGATTTCTGAAATCATGTCTCAACAGACACAGGTTGAAATAGTTATGCCCTATTATCTGCGCTTTATGGAAAAGTATTCTCAGATTGAGGATTTGGCAGCAGCAGATGACGATGAGCTTCTGAAACTTTGGGAAGGTTTGGGTTATTATTCTCGAGCACGAAATTTAAAAGTGGCTGCTCAGCAAGTGATGACAGACTTTCATGGTAAATTTCCTGACACTTTGGAAGATATTAAAAGTCTGCAAGGGATTGGTCCCTATACTGCAGCGGCCATTGCTTCGATTTCTTTTGGCTTGCCTGAGCCAGCCATTGATGGAAATTTGATGCGCGTGACGAGCCGTTTGTTTGAAATTGATGCAGATATCTCGAAGGCAGCTTCTCGGAAAATATTTGATAAAAAGTTGAGAGAATTAATTTCGGAAGAGAATCCCGGGGATTTTAATCAAGCCCTAATGGATATTGGTTCAATGGTATGTACGCCCAAAATTGCTAAATGCGAGATTTGTCCATTAGCTGCGTATTGTCAAGCCAGACCTAAAGGCACGCAACTGAAGTATCCCGTCAAAAGTAAAAAGTTAAAGCAGCAACACGTTTACTATACTGCCTATGCTCTCAAAAATTCACAAGGTGAATACTATCTCCAAAGACGTCCTGCAACAGGTTTACTTGCTAATATGTGGACTTTTCCTATGCAGGAGATATCTAAAGAAGACTTTGATAATGATACATTGGTGCCACCAACAAATGTGCCAGACAGTATCTCACGCATGACCAAAGTCGGAGAAATCACGCATGTTTTTTCTCACTTGAAGTGGTTTGTCCAAATCATTGAATGTCTTCCAGAGGAAAATTTTGTTCTTCAAGAAGAAAAACTGAATGAAAATCAACTTTGGGTTAAGCTTTCGGACCTCTCAAAAGTAGCTTTGCCGACACCACAAGTCAAAATGTTTAAGTTTTTTAAAGATTAGTTTTTGCTTGGGAAATGCAAACGTTTTACTTTTTTGGTATAATTATAGCAGTTTAGAAAAAAGATTTTTTGTGAGAATGTTCGCAAAAGGTCGAAAAATGGAGGCACTCATGACAACTATTGATTTTACTGCAGAAGTAGAAAAGCGCAAAGACGCAATGCTCGAAGATTTGTTTGAACTTCTTCGTATCGATTCAGCAATGGACATGGAAAATGCGGACAAAGAAAACCCATTTGGTCCTGGACCTCGTAAAGCCCTTGACAAATTCTTGGAATTGGCTGAGCGTGATGGCTATCAAACTAAAAACTATGACAACTATGTTGGTCACTTTGAATACGGAGAAGGCGACGAAGTTTTAGGTATCTTCGGTCACTTGGACGTTGTTCCTGCCGGTTCTGGTTGGGACTCAAACCCATTTGAACCTGAAATCCGTAATGGTAACCTTTACGCACGTGGAGCTTCAGACGATAAAGGCCCAACTATGGCTTGTTACTATGGTTTGAAAATCCTGAAAGACCTTGGTGTGCCATTATCTAAAAAAATCCGCTTCATCGTTGGTACAAACGAAGAAACAGGTTGGAAAGATATGGATTACTACTTTGAACACTGTGAATTGCCATTGCCAGATTTCGGATTCTCTCCAGACGCTGAGTTCCCAATCATCAATGGTGAAAAAGGTAACGTTACAGAGTACCTTCACTTTGACGGAAAAAATGCTGGTGCTGTAGTACTCCACTCTTTCAAAGCTGGCCTGGCTGAAAATATGGTCCCTGAATCTGCAACTGCAGTAATCTCAGGTGCGACAGACCTCCAAGCAAAATTGGAAGCTTTTGTTGCTGAAAATGCTAACAAAAACTTGCGCTTTGACCTTGAAGAAACTGACGGTAAAGCAACAGTAACAATTTATGGTAAATCTGCGCACGGTGCAATGCCATTTAAAGGCATTAACGGTGCAACTTACCTTGCTAAATTCCTCAATCAATTCGACTTCGAAGCCGGTGCAGCTGCCTACATCAAACTTGCCGCTGAAACATTGATTGATGACCACGAAGGTGAAAAATTAGGCACAGCCTACAATGATGAGCTTATGGGTGCAACTTCGATGAATGCTGGTGTTTGGAACTTTGACGAAAATGGTGAAGGTACAATCGCTCTTAACTTCCGTTTCCCACAAGGTACTGACCAATACAAAATCAAAGCAGTTCTTGAAGCTCTTGAAGGCGTAAAAGAAGTGACTATGAACGATCACGTTATGGAACCTCACTACGTCCCAATGGAAGATGAACTTGTTTCTACATTGATCAGCGTTTACGAAAAACACACTGGCCTTAAAGGTTACGAAACAGTAATCGGTGGTGGTACATTTGGTCGTCTCCTTAAACGCGGTGTTGCTTATGGCGCAATGTTTGAAGGTGAAGAAGATACAATGCACCAAGCAAATGAATATAAACCATTGGATGCCCTCTTCAAATCAGCAGTTATCTATGCTGAAGCAATTTACGAATTGGCTAAATAATAAGAATTATGTATATTTTACGGCAGTAGATGAAAGTCTGCTGCTGTTTTTTTGTTTCTGAGAGTAAAAGAAAAAATTAAAATAAAGTGTTTAAAATTTTGATATAATAGAGGAATGATTTACGGTATAGGGATAGATAATGTTGAAATATCTCGCATTATCCAAGCAGTGGAACACAATGCTAAATTTGCACAGCGAGTTTTAACAATAAGCGAGTTTGCTCATTTTGAAAGTTTTACCTCAAAAAAACGCCAGATGGAGTTTTTAGCTGGACGGTGGGCAGCAAAAGAAGCCTTTTCCAAAGCATTGGGAACAGGCTTTGACAGTCAGCTTTCTTTTCATCAAATAGAAATTTCTAAAAATGATAAAGGAAAACCTTATTTTTTAAAGCATCCCTTTGCTGGACAGGCACATTTGAGTATCTCACATAGTAACCAAGAAGCAGTGGCTATGGTTCTTTTGGAAAGTAGAGATTGAAAACAAAAAGGGGATAGATATTATGAAAGCAGCACCACATCGTCACACACCAGCCGTCATTAAATTATCAGCGATTGAGAATAATGTCAAAAAGATGCGAAAGCACATTGGGGATAAACCAGAACTTTGGGCAGTTGTAAAAGCCAATGCCTATGGTCATGGTGCAGTTGCGGTTGCACAGCATATTGAGGGAATTGTGGATGGTTTTTGTGTATCAAATTTTGATGAAGCTATTGAACTTCGCCAGCAGCTGATTATCAAACCAATTCTAGTTTTATCAGGTATTGTTCCAGAGCACGCGGAAATTGCTGCCAGCCAACACATTACTTTGACTGCACCAAGTTTAGAGTGGCTTCAACAAGTCATTGCTTCCAATAAAAATAAGCATTTTTCGCGTCTGAGAATTCATATCGCGGTAGATACAGGTATGGGAAGAATTGGTGTGACAACGGCTGAGGAAGCAAATCAAATTATTGCGCTTGCGGAACAGTATAACATTAGTGTTCGGGGGATTTTTACACATTATGCAACGGCCGATGAAAAAGACACAACACAGTTTGAAGAACAAAAAGCCAAATTTGATGCTTTGGTAAGTCAACTTAGTCATCGACCAAAGTATGTGCATTCCACAAATTCTGCAGCAGGATTATGGCAAAATCAGGATGTCCAGGATATTGAACGCGTTGGTCTGGCTATGTACGGCTTAAATCCAAGTGGCGATGAGTTAGAATTGCCCTATGAGTTAGAGCCGGCCTTGAGCTTGCATTCAGAACTGACCCATGTGAAAAAAATTCATAAAGGAGATACAGTAGGCTATGGAGCAACTTTCCGTGCAGAAGAAGACACCTATGTGGGCACAGTTTCTATAGGATATGCGGATGGTTGGACACGTGATATGCAAGGCTTTAAGGTTCTTGTTGATGGACATTTTTGTGAAATCATCGGGCGCATTTCTATGGATCAAATGACGATTCGTCTCCCGCGACACTATGACATGGGAACTTTAGTGACCTTGATAGGGAAAAACGGGGATAAAGAGATTACGGTTCAGGATATCGCAAATTGGCGGAAAACTATCGGCTACGAAGTTATTTGTCTCTTATCAGATAGAATTTACCGCGTATATGAGGAATAAGAACTGCTTTGATGCAGTTCTTATTTTGTTACGTTTATATATAAAATACTACAAAATTTAGTCAGTTTGACATTTTGTTTAAAAATGATATAATTATGTTAAATACAAATGAGATAAAATTAAGAAAGGTGAGGAAAAGGATATGATAAAAGTATACACTGTCATGGCTTGCAGTTCTTGTAAAAAAGCCAAAGAATGGCTAACTAATCATGGATTAGAGTTTGAAGAAATTAATTTGGTAACAGATAAAATATATCCAGAAGATTTCCTTAATATTTTATCTTTGACTGAAAATGGCACGGAGGAGATAATATCGACAAGAAGCCGTGCTTATAAGCGCTTATCTTTAGATTTTGAACGTCTCTCTCTTCATGAACTCGTCGCTATAATTGAGGACAACCGTACACTTTTACGTCGCCCATTGATTCTTGATGATAAGCGACTTCAAGTGGGTTACAATGAGGATGACATCCGAAAATTTTTACCCCGTTCTGTTCGACGTGTGGAAATGCTTGAAGCGACATACAATATCCGCCAGTTAGATGTGGAACGTACTTTAGAAGAAAAAGCGCAATAAAATAAAAGTGAAATGTGAATGTTTCATTTTTATTTTATTGTGCTTTTTAGCAGCCATAATGACTGATAGGCTGAAAACTCAAAAATATACTGGTGTTTAGGAAGTAGGGCACTGTTTTGAAAGAGAACAGCATTGAAACCAGTCATAATGTTTCTTTGGATGAAAGTTTTGATAATGAAGTTAAGAATATGGTTCGTCCTTGCGTACAGAGTTTCTTTCAGAAGATGAGGTTACATTTACAAAGAGCAAATAATTTAGAAGGAGAAGTTACAATAGCTTTGACTACTGCCACAGAGAAACTGGTGAGCATTGCGTTTTTTCTCTATTTTGTGAAAGTAACCGAAAGAGAAACATAACCAACATAAAAGTTTATATTTTGATAAAATAGATTCAGAATATAGAGGAGTAAATAAAATGATAACAGCTATTGCGACAGATATGGACGGCACTTTCTTGGATGAAAAATCTACTTATGATAAAAAGTACTTCTCTACCCTGCAGCAAAAAATGAATGCCAAAGGGATTCGCTTCATCGTGGCAAGTGGTAATCAATATTTTAAGTTAAAGTCTTATTTTGAAGATATTAAAGATATTATTTTTATCTCTGAAAATGGCGGAATCATTACCATTAATGATGAAGTGGAGATAGTCGCAAGTTTTAACCCAAAAGAGGTGAGCCAAGTTCTCGACTTGCTTGCAGATTTAAAGATTCCTGTCGTTGTTTGTGGTGCGAAGAGCGCTTATACTTTAGAGAGTGTTTCAGAAGAGTTTGAAACTTTTGCTCATAAATATTATGAAAAACTAGAACTTCTCTCTTCTTTTGAGCAGCTACCAGAAGATACTGTGGTTAAATTTGCAACAATTATCCCCGAAGCAGAGTTAGCTACTGTCACAGCAAGACTGAATAGTTATTTTAAAAAAGGGATAAAGGCTGTGACGAGTGGGAATATCTATCTGGATATCGTTCTTGAAGGTAGCAATAAAGGTGCAGCTATTGAGAAAGTCTTGCGAGAGCTTGAACTTTCTCCTCAAAACTTAGCTTCCTTCGGTGATGCGAATAATGATCTTGAAATGTTGGAAATGTCCGGCTATTCCTATGCTGTAGCCAATGCCAATGACCAAGCGAAAGCAAGAGCGAAGTGGATTATAGGCAGTAATAAGGAGAAAGCAGTCCTTTCTCAGATTGAAAAAATTATTCAGTGAAAAATGGAAAAAAGTGCAATTTCTGTGAAAAGAACCAAGTAAAATAGATACTGTAAAAACTATACAGTAGAATCTGTTTGAGGAGGTTCTTTTCACAGAAACGTACTTTTTATTTTACGCTCTTTAACATAAAAACTTAAGAAAGTATTAAGAAATTAAGCTAAAAACTGTTCATAAATTTCTGTTATACTAATTTCATCAAGTGGAAATGGGGGAAACATGAATCATACTGTTCTAATTGTGGATGATGAGAAAGACATACGTGAAGCGATTGCACTTTATCTAAAGAATGAAGGAATCCATGCCATTCAAGCAAAAGATGGTATTGAAGCACTGGAGGTTCTGGATAAAGAAGAAGTTCATTTAATCATCATGGACGTCATGATGCCTAAGCTCGATGGTATTGAAGCCACTTTTAAAATCCGTCAATCACAACAGATTCCGATTCTGATGCTGAGTGCTAAAAGTGAAGACACGGATAAAATTTTAGGCCTACAAATTGGAGCTGATGATTATTTAACCAAGCCTTTTAATCCTTTGGAATTAATTGCTCGCGTTAAGTCGCAGCTCCGAAGATACACTTCCTTGGGAAGTTACGAAAAAGAAGAAAAAGTAATTCGGCTTCGTGGACTGACCATTGATCAAGAAGGGAAGGAAGTGAGAGTAGACGGGGAATTGATAAAGTTAACACCTACAGAATTCAAAATTACAGAATTGCTGGCTTGCAATGCTGGAAAAGTTTTTTCTATTACGGAAATCTACGAACGGGTTTGGCAAGAACCAGGATTTAATGCAGAAAATACTGTGGCTGTACATATAAGAAAAATTCGTGAAAAAATAGAGGTAAATCCAAAAGATCCAAAGTATTTAAAGGTGGTGTGGGGCATTGGTTATAAAATGGAAAAATAAGTTTGCAGTGAGTATCGGGCTAGCTTTGCTGCTTTTAGGAGTAAACAGTTTAGTTTTTACAGTTCTAAATGCTGAACAATATATTTTTAATGATTATTTTCAGTCAAAATACTTCAAAGAAGAAATTTCAACCTTAGAAGAAGCGTTAATGAATACTCAGGTAAATCCTAATTTACCAATAGAGGTGACAACAGAAGATATTGAAGAATACCGGATGAATCAACCGGATAAGTATACGCAAGTGGCAACGATTAAAGAGGATCCTGTCTTCCTTGAACGTCTCAGTAAAGCGAAAGAATCTGGCGACAAATCACTTGTAAGGAAACTTGAGGAGGAGCAAAATAAAAAGTTAAATGAAGTGGATAAGTTGTTCACAGACGACAAATACGTCACAGAAAAAATAAAGGAGCAGAAGAAAGAATTAATCGCGCAGCAAAAAGCAGATTGGCTGCCACAATATAAAGATCTTTCCTCAGATATTAACTATCAACTGACCGAAACCAGATCGGGGAAACATCTTGATAACATCTCTGAAAATAAAACTTTTGCAACAGCGAAAACTTTATTTAAAGGGAATATAAGCCAACTTAGTTTTGACGGTCAAAATCGCTTTGAAGGTCAAATTATTATATTAAAAAATAGCAACTTTGATCAAAGAGCATCTTTCAAAAGTTTTACAGAGATGAAAAATCTGACGATAGGTCTTCTTTGCGTGAGCATTTTAAGTTTTGCAGCCTTCCTTGTTTACTGGAAGAAAACAGAAAAAGGAGAAGATGCGCTTCTGGAGAAAGTCAAATCATGGGATAAAATAGCCCTTGATGGAGAGATTTTCATTGCCTTGTTCCTTTCTCTCCTTTACTTATCACTCATACATGAAGCTAAAGTCACATGGAATCTTATACCTTTTCTGCAAGCATATTGTTGGGCTTTCTTGGTGCTCTATCTGCTCTTTCTTGTAGGTTGGGTGATTTACCACAAGGCAAAGGATAGAGAAAACTGGAAGAAAACCTACATTGCTAGAAGCCTCTCTCTCATAAAAGATGCTGCCAGCAATTTTTCAACAGGTTCAAAAGCTTGGTTCATTTTCTGGAGTATGGTGGCAGCCTTCCTTGGTTTTCTGCTCGCACTGATGTGGGGAGGACAAGCCATTGTTCTTTACTTGTTCGTGCTTGTGATTTATCTTTTGCTTATCTTCATTTATTTGTTGCGAAGGCTGGCCATGTTTAATCAGACAGTAAAAATTATTGAGGTGATTGCTCAAGGGGAAAATGCTGAAATGTTAAACATCAAGCCCAAGGGAAAAACTGTTTTTCGAGAAATTTCTGAAAATCTCAAAACAATCAATGAAGAGGTGAAATCTTCCAAAAGTCAGCAAATAAAAAGTGAACGTTTGAAGACAGAACTCATTACGAATGTTTCACATGATTTAAGAACACCCTTAACTTCAATCATCACTTCTGTTGATTTATTGCGTAATGCCGACCTTTCTCAAGATGAAAAGGATAAGTATGTCGAAGTTATCGACCAAAAATCAAAATGTTTAAAAGTTCTTATTGATGATCTTTTTGAAGTTTCAAAAATGGCTAGCGGCAATATTGAACTGAAAAAAAGTAAGGTCGACCTTGTACAATTGCTCGATCAGTCACTGGCTGAGCTCTCTGAAAAAATAGAATCTTCTTCTTTGAAATTTATCACACAAACAGATAAGGAACTGTTTGCTTCGGTTGATGGGGATAAGATGTGGAGAGTGTTTGAAAATTTAATCCACAACATTTTGAAGTACTCTATGGAGAACACGAGAGTTTATATCTCGGGACATAAAAATGATAAAGGCATGATTGATTTAATCTTTAAAAATATTTCGCGAGAAGAATTAGGAGAAGATAGTCAAGAATTGTCGCAGCGTTTTAAAAGAGGGGATTTATCAAGGAATACAACAGGTTCAGGCTTGGGGCTAGCTATAGCTCAGTCGATTGTGGAAGCTCATGACGGCCATTTCCTTTTGGAAACAGATGGGGACTTGTTCAAAATAATTCTTTCTTTGCCAAGCCTGTAATTTTAAAAGATAAAAAGCACTGCGTACAGTGCTTTTTATCTTACTTTTTATGATGCTCAAGTTTTTCTTTTACATCTTCCACAGCATCTTCAGAGGCTTCTTTGATGTCTGCGGCAACTTCCTTCACCTTACCGATCGTTTTATCAAGGAAGCCTTCAGCTTTTTTCTTGTTGTCACCTGTAACATCACCAACAATTTCTTTAGCGCTACCTTTAAGTTTATCTGTTGTACCTTTGTCGACCATACAAAACTCCTCCTTATTATTTTATTTCCATCTTTATTCTACTGCTTATATTTTGCTTTTGCAAGATATTCAACTTACAAATTTTTTTTATTTTAGAATCATACAAAGTTTGAAAAATGAGAATGGAATAAAATAAGCTCATATATTTGACTCTTAATGCTTAAACTGTTAAAATTTACCCTAAAGTGACACTGTGTCATTTTGATAAGAGAAGGAGGAAATAAAGTGCCTAAAGCTACATATCTAAAGCTTCCAGAAGAAAAAAAGCAACGAATTTACGCGGCTTGTAAGACAGAGTTTGCGGATAAACCCTTTCATCAAGCAACGGTAAGAAATATTGTGCAAAGTTTAGACATTCCTCGTGGAAGTTTTTATCAATATTTTGAAGATTTAACGGATTGTTATATGTATGTCCTGTCTCAAGAGACACGTGAGCTTCACCAGCTTTTCTTAGACGCAATCCAAAAATATCCGCTTGAACAAGCCCTAGACGAATACAAGCATTTACTACTAAAGGAACTCGTGCATAATGAAAATTACGCCATCTATAAATATCGCTTTTTAGATTGGAATCACGAATTGACTTTAGCTTGGAAAAAGTATAATCCTCAAACATTTGTAAGTAAAGAGCCTGTTTCGCCAATGATTTCCGTGTTCAAAGCAGTTGTGCATGATCTTGTCTACAGACTGTTTGCAGAAGAGTGGAGTGATCAAGAATTTGTTGCGCACTATGACAGTGAAGTTGCAGTGATTATGAATGGTCTCTCAGGCAGTCAAAATCATCAATAAAGAAGAGAACGTGAAGTTCTTCAAGGAGTTGTATTATGTTTTTATCACTTAAAGAAATATTTTATTACAAGACAAGGTACACGTTGATAGCAACAATCATCTTTTTGGTTTCTTATGTTGTTTTCATATTGTCAGGTCTATCGACTGGCCTTGCGGACCAGTTTAAACAAGCTGTAGTGGATTGGAATGCAGAAAAGATTGTTCTGTCAGACAGTTCGAATAATATTTTATCTGCTTCTCAAATTTCAAAAACAGAGTTAGATAATATTGAAGGAGACGAATTATCTCCCGTTTCGATTTTTTCAACGTCGATCAATCAAGGAGAAAATAAAAGAGAGAATATTACAGTCATGGCGCTTCCAATTGGCTCTGATATTCTACCAAATGTAAAAGAAGGCAACGATTTTTCGGAAGATAAAAAAGAAGTCGTCATCCCAGAAAACCTTGCCGACAAGGGTTATAAAGTGGGGGACAAGATAAAGGTAGGGAATAACGATACAGAGTTAAAAATTGTTGGCATTGCCAAACCGACTTACTATTCAGCAACACCTGTCGTCTACAGTTCATTCACTACTTTGTCCGCAATTAAAAATATGAACACAGCCGCCGCAGAAGCTTCTGTGAATGGTGTCATTGTAAAATCTGGTCAAGTAAGCTTGAAAGGTTCAAGCTCAGATAAATTAAAAGTCATCACAACTTCTGAACTTATCAACAACATTCCTGGTTACTCCGCACAGAAAACAACACTCAGCGCCATGATTTATTTCTTGTTCTTGATTGTGCTGCTCATTATTGCCGTCTTTATGTATGTCATCACGCTACAAAAAGTTCCCATCTTTGGGATTATGAAGGCGCAAGGGATTTCAAATTTCCTTATTATGAAGTCTATCTTATGGCAAAGTTTTTGGCTGGCATTGGTTGGTGTAGTTGCAGCTTTTGGTGGGAGCTATCTCACAAGTTTCGTGCTCCCGCAAGCTATGCCATTTGCAATTGATTTTTCTATCTGGACAATTTATGGTTTCGTATTGATTATCGTGTCCATACTGGGTTCTGTATTTTCACTGTATACGATAAGAAAGATTGATCCTACACAAGCGATTGGAGGTTAGTAATGAAAGATATTCTACATATGGATAAAGTCACAAAGAGCTTTGGTAAGGGGCGAACAGAAGTTCAAGCCTTGAAAGGCATTGATTTACGGGTACAAGCTGGGGAGTTTATCTCAATCATTGGTCCTTCGGGCTCTGGTAAAAGTACTTTCTTAACAATCGCTGGGGGGCTTCAGTCTTCAACAACAGGAACAACAAAAATCAATACAATTGACTTTAATCAACTGTCAGAAAAAGAACGCTCCAAAGTAAGATTTAAAGAAGTTGGCTTTATCCTACAAGCTTCGAACCTCATTCCTTACTTGACTGTCAAAGAACAGTTGAAACTTGTGGATAAAATAAATAAAAAGAATATCAATCAAGGAAAAATAGATGAAATGCTCGACTCCTTAGATATTTTAGAACTACAAGATAAATATCCTGGAGAGCTCTCTGGTGGAGAACGTCAACGTGTTGCAATCGCACGTGCACTTTACAATGATCCAAGCTTAATTTTAGCTGATGAACCAACAGCCAGCTTAGATACAGAAAGAGCTTACCAAGTTGTGGATATTTTGAGAAAAGAAGCACATGAAAAAAATAAAGCCACTATTATGGTGACCCATGATGCACGGATGATAAAAAATAGTGACAGTGTGTACAGGATTGAAGACGGGAACCTCTTTAGAGTAGATGAGATTTAGAACTTGAGAGATACAGAAATAAAGAGTAAGGTGAAGCCAGTCCTTCTGCCTTTTTCTTCGAAACTTGGGGAGAAACCCTAGACTATTAGGCAAATTTTTATCAAAGTTAATGTTAGGCTGGATGCAGGTACACTTATGAATTTCAAACTGTTCTTGCAACATTGAATCCTAATTTAGGTTCATAAGACAGAATCTCTGACAATATTCTAAAAGAACTTCCATAAGACAAAAAAGACCATAGGGCAATATTCAGCTCTATGGTCTTTAGCTTCAAAAGTGTAAGTTACGATAACTTTTTTGAATATTTTCAAGTAAATGATAGGGGAATTTTTTCGGTTCTGTCAACTCTGCGGTGGTAAAAGTAAAATGAGTTACAGATCAATCACTTGAAAAACTGTCTTCGGGCAGTTTTTTAGTTTGTTTTTGAGAGAATTTGTTGAAGTAAAATCCGTTTTCTAAGATGGTCAAAACGCCCAAAGCCAAAGGCAATACGCTTAATGAGCTTACAAAGGTTATTCTTCCCTTCGAGTGGGCCGTTGGAATAAGGCGAAAGAATCCCACGACCAATGGCAGCTCTGTGTTTAAGCAAGTAACGACAGCTAATTTTAAAGTCCTCTGGTAAGCTTTCAGGCATGGTTTCAATAGCCTCAAAAAAGTCGTCTGCTTGCTTATTGGCAAAGGCATCCAAGGCATTCTGATAGACCATATAGGCTTCTTGGAGCTTCTGAGAGTAGCTCAAAAGGGCATCAATGACCTCACCTTCCGTTCTCCATTCGCCCCTGAAAAGCAGAAATTGCTTACGCTTTTGGTAATTGACCTTGCCGTTCCACTTGAGCAGCTGTCGCCAGTATTTTTTTAGCTTACGATAAATCTTGCCATTGTCGCCTTTGAGTTTCTTCAAGTTCTTCATTTCCTTAACACGAAGTTGATTGAAAGCTCTTGATAATTGCTGGATGACATGAAAACCATCAATAAGCAGTTGTGCGTGAGGAAAAAGGGTCATGAGGGCAGGGTAAGAAGCATTCATATCCATGACAATTGTTTTGACTTTCAAACGCTCACTTCTAGGAAAATTGAGAAAATAAGCTATTAAGTCCACTTGTTTTCTAGACTCTAAAATATCTAAGATGTCATGTGTCAGACCATCTGCGTAGACAAAAGCAAGCCCATTGTCGTCATTTTGAGTGGCTTTGAATTCGTCAAAACAGAGAACTTTTGGTAGACTCCTAAACTTTTGTTTGAGGGAAATCCGATCAAGAATTTTCTAACAAAAGGCAGGGGAAACAAAGTAACGGCTGGCAACATCACGCATAGACATTTTGACTTTGAAATCAATCAAGATAGCTGCTTTAAGAACAGAAGACACATTGGCTCGAGGTTCAATAAAATAAGGTGTGGGTGTAAATGTAGCGTCACAATCTCCACAGTTATACTTTGCCTTGGTCAATTCGAGAACTCTTGGACGATGTCCAGAAGGTGTGAGGAGGACTTCTGAAGTGGAATAGGCACGTACTTTTCTTGCCTCTTTCATCACTCCACAAGCTGGGCAAATTGTAGTTTTAGGTCGATAAGTGGCGGTAAAAATTTGTGCTTCATGTTGTCCTGTTATTTTGGCAAAACCATATCGGATAAAATTTTCTAAAGGGAAATCGAGGTCTGAGGCTTTCAAGTCGAGCGAAAGTGTGATAGAATCTGAATGAGTCATAGGAATCCTTAACTAAAGTGTTTGTGTCGTAACTCCATTTTAGCGAATTTCTATGGCTTTTTTCCTACAAAAAAATGGCAGTAGATTTTCATCTACCACCATACAGTATACAGAACCATTTTTTCTAGCACAATGGTTTATTGCTGACCTATCCATATTTATTCTATAAATGGTTGGATAACCTTAGTGTTTAAAGCTAACTTTTTTAGTCATTCGAAAGCCCTAAGGCTTTCGATTTTTTGATTGAGAATTGTCGGATTTCTGATTTTTGTGTGATATCTGGCAATAAACTTTCTCTATCACAGTGTTTTAGTGTGGCTACTGATATATTGTACGTTTGTGGAACTTTTTCAAACTTAAGACGGGTCGTGATTGGAGGGAGAACAGTGTAAGAGGCAAAAGCTCTGGTGGAAAAAGACTAAGGCATATGGAAATTAAAGTTATTTTCTCCCGTTTTTTTCGGAAACTGATATAATGATTCTAAGAAACTGAGATAATATTAGCTTTTGTGATCTTGTAAAGTTTCTGGAGAAGCATTGACTTCTCCCCTTTGAATGAAAGAGGTTTTGTATGAGTTATTCGAGTGACGAGTCGTTTAATAAGGCCACTTCAGCAGGCTTTATTATTGCGCTTGGCGTAGTTTATGGTGATATTGGCACAAGTCCTTTATATACCATGCAGTCGATTGTTTCAGGACAGGGCGGCCTTCAAAATGTTTCGGAGAGTTTTATCTTAGGGGCCGTATCGCTAGTTATTTGGACTTTAACACTGATTACAACGGTTAAGTATGTTTTGATTGCACTCCAAGCGGATAATCATCATGAAGGGGGAATATTTTCACTCTTCACTTTAGTGCGTCGTATGGCCAAATGGTTAATCATACCAGCCATGATTGGAGGAGCGACTCTGCTTGCAGATGGGGCTTTAACACCGGCAGTCACAGTGACATCTGCTGTTGAAGGCTTAAAGGGAGTACCAGGATTAGGAGAAATTTACGCCAGTCAATCATGGGTTGTTGTGACCACGCTTATTATTTTGGCGGTTCTCTTTCTTATCCAAAGGTTTGGTACAGGACTTGTTGGGAAGATGTTTGGACCGATAATGTTTATTTGGTTTGCCTTTTTAGCTGTAACAGGCCTTTTTAATTCTTTGACAAACCTAGAGATTTTTAAGGCTATCAATCCTTACTATGCTCTGCATCTTCTTCTAAGTCCAGAAAATAAGGCTGGTATCTTTATCTTGGGTTCTATCTTTTTGGCTACAACAGGGGCAGAGGCGCTTTATTCTGACCTTGGACATGTAGGGCGAGGAAATATTTATAGGAGCTGGCCTTTTGTCAAGCTGTCTATTGTTTTGTCTTATTGTGGTCAAGGGGCTTGGTTGCTCGCGCATAAGGGAGGAGACTTGGAAGGGATGAATCCTTTCTTTGTGATTATACCTTCTGAGATGATGATTTATGCGGTTATTTTAGCGACTTTTGCCTCGATTATTGCTTCCCAGTCCTTAATCTCAGGATCATTTACTTTGGTTTCAGAAGCGATTCGTTTAAAACTTCTGCCAATGATGCGCATCTACTACCCAGGAAAAACTTTAGGACAGCTTTATATTCCAGCAGTGAATTTTGCCTTATGGGTGGCAACCAGCGGCATTGTCCTGTATTTCAGAAGTGCCGAGCATATGGAGGCAGCTTATGGTTTGGCGATTACTGTTACTATGTTGATGACAACAGTTCTCTTGTCTTACTATTTGATTTACAAAGGCGTTAATAGAGTATTGTCTTATTTAATTGCTGCCTTTTTTGCCAGTATCGAATTCATCTTTTTTATCGCCTCTGCAGCAAAATTTGTCCATGGTGGCTATGTTGTTGTCATCATGGCAGCATTGATTGTGTTTGTGATGTTTATCTGGTTTCAATCAAATAAAAGTGTGAACAGATATATAAAATCTTTGAATCTCAATGACTTTAAAGGACAGCTCAAGGCTTTAAAAGAAGACAGAGAGATGGATCTTTATCAGACCAATATTGTCTATTTGAGCAACAAAATGGAGGGGGATTTTATTGATCGCTCCATCTTGTATTCTATTTTGGATAAAAGACCAAAGAAAGCAGAGGTTTATTGGTTTGTGAACGTCAAGGTTACGGATGAGCCGTGGACTTCAGAATATGAAGTCGACATGATGGGAACAGATTACATTGTCAAAGTTCATCTTTACTTAGGTTTTCGCATGAAACAAGAGGTGCCGCGCTATCTGAGAACAATAGTGAAAGACTTAATCGCATCAGGAAGATTACCTAAACAAAAACAAAAATATACGACAATGCCAGGCCGAAATGTTGGTGATTTTAGATTTGTTGTTATTGAAGAACGTGTGACAAATGCACAAGAGCTTCCAAGTTTTGATCGATTTGTGCTGAAGGCAAAAGCTGCCATCAAACGATACACAGCGACGCCAGATCGCTGGTTTGGTTTACAGTTCTCAGAAGTTTCTTTGGAAAGAGTGCCATTAATTTTATCAGACGTACATAATTTAGATATTTATGAGCGTGTCAAAACGGAAGAAACCGAGGAAGATACGTTTGAAAATGTGAGAAACGAAAACCATACCGCTGAAAAATAAGAATAAATCGTAAAAAATAAAAGAGAAATCCCTAATCATGTAGTTTTATTTTCATGAATTTTAAATAGAAGAACTTTTTCATCAGTTTTAGCGATTTTCCCAGTTACTTTTTTGCTTTAGAATCAATGGACACTTTACAGCCTCTACTAAAATAATCAAAGAATGAAAAAATTTTGTGAAAAATTGTGATATTATAATACTATGAGTAAAAGACAGTGATAGAGTAAACAGAGTTCATAGGAATTTATGAAAAATAAAGTTAGGGGATACAAAACGTGAAAAAATATCAAAAAATATTAATGCTCAGTATCTTGATAATGTCTTCAGCACAGGGCGGAGTGATAGAGGCAAGTGAAGTGTTTTTAGATACTAAGGAAGACCAGGTCCAAATAACTTCTAGTTCTGAAAAGAACGTTATAGAAGACAGTGGCTTTAATACGAATGATTTAGAGATAGCTGATGATAAGGGGCTTCCACCAGAGAGTTCAAATGAAAATAGCGGTTCCAAGGATGAAAGTTCTTCAAAAGTAGACAGTGAAGCAGAGAAAAGCAGTTCAAGTGAAAATGAAAACGTTATAGAGGGAAAGACGACTGAAAAGCCTAAGAAAGCTGATGGTATGGAAGAAGCCAGCAAGAAAGGAACTTTTCAAAAAAGTTTATCAGGAAAAAATCTTCCAAAGGTTCTTGTAAGGCTCAAGCAATTACCAGTAAAAAATTCAGGTTCTCCATTTAGAGATACATCAAGGTCGATATTTAAAAATCATATCAATTGGATATATAGTCGAGGAATTACGACAGGGTATACGCCAACAACATATAATCCCGAAGCGAAAGTAACTCGAGGGGAGATGGCTGTATTTCTTTACCGACTAGCAGGTGCTCCAGCCTATAATCCTCCATTTAACGTTTATACAGATGTAAGCCAGTATAAAAATCAAATTCTTTGGTTGACTGCAGCAAATATTTCAAATGGAACAGCACCGTACTATAACCCAAAAGGTAAGGTAACACGAGGACAGATGGCTGCATTTCTGCACAGAATGGCAAAAGTATCAGGAAAAGCTCCTGTTTCTGGAAAATATAATCCAAGATTTTGGGATGTCAAAGACAGTATGTTTAAGAATGACATTGGTTGGCTAAGTTCGAAAGGAATCACGACAGGATATACACCGACATCCTTCAATCCTGATGCAGACATTACACGTGGGGAGATGGCCGCCTTCCTTTATCGCTTTTATAATGTCACAGTAAATAATCAGAAACTTCCCCCAGCTCCACAACCCTATGCGAATCAGCCTGTATATTATTCTCAGCTCGATTCAAGATGGAAAAATATCAGATTGAATGCATCTAACGTAGGGGTATCAGGCTGCGTTCCTACTAGTCTCGCGATGATTTTACGAGGCAGCTATGGAATGAATGTGGACCCAGGAATTGTTGCTAAAAAAGCTGACACTATTAGTCGCGAAAGTTTTGGTCTTTCGGGTAGGGACTTGATAAATACTGCAAAGTCATATGGCCGTAGTGTTGAGGTGATTCATACTAAGGAAAGAGCCGCTTCCTTGCTGAAAGCAGGCTATCCACTGGTTTTTTACATCAATGTAGGGATTGGTCATGCAGTAGTTGTTTCTGACTACAACAACGGTCTGGTAAATGTTAACGATCCTTATGGTAGATTATTCTATCCCACAGGTAAAACGAGTTTAAATGAATTGTGGGGACGTCCTAGTCAAGATGCAATGGATTGGAACGCAGGTAGACCCGTCTTTGCAGTTAAATAGGAGAGAGGACATGAAAAAGTTAGTCGTGATGTTTCTTTTAGGCATAAGTTTTTTGGGCTTATCTGGATGTAACCATGAAGCAACAGAGAGGCAATCCCCAAAACAATCAAGCTCAGAAATGCCTAAGAGTGAAAAAAGTACAGAGCAATCTAAGCCAGCTAAAACAAAGGAATCAACAAGTCCAAAAGAAAACACTCCCAAGAAAAGTGATAGGGCGGAAGATGCTAAAGTATCAGATGATCCCCAAGCTCCTAAGTCAGAGGACACTGTAAGAACTGAAGAAGGGAGGACAACCGATTTAGGGAAAGCACGTATTATTTTATACGAGGCAGGGATTGACTCGCATTCATTAACGAATGAGGAAATTTTAGGGATATGGAAACGTTCGCAAGGAACTAAAGATTTCGTAAAAAATGTAAAAGAAGTATTAGCGAAAAATGAACATTAAATATTTCTGACAAAACTTCTAAAAGAAGATTGCCGTCATTTATTGGGAATGTTCAAAAAAATTTAGAAATCATCAATAATTGCTAATAAAGTTATGAGAATGATGCCCTAGCAACAGTGAAATCGAGAAATATTAATTTCTCGATTTTTTGGATACAGGCAAGTAAATTCTATCAGAAAAACAAATTTAAAGTAAATGTTATTTTAACGTAAATGTAACGATAGAAACCTCAAAAAGAAATGAAAGATAAATTAAAAACCTTGAATTAGAAACTTTATTATGATAAAGTTAGAAAAAGAAAAGAACCCAAACTTTGCAAGACGGAGAGTAACGGGGCTCTTTTTTGTGTAAAATTGCAAGAGACATAAAAAGGAAAGGTTTGAGGAACTAAGGATGTTCAAAGATAAGTGTATCAAAGGATTCAGGGTGTGGAAATCCGGGAAGAAATGGTGTGTATCTGGTGCAGTATTTATCATGGTATTGTTCGGACCATCTGATATATTAGGTGCTGCGGATGTCATTACTCATCCTTTAGAGGGAGAAACTTCTGTCACGAGTGCCCCAAATACTGGTTCATCAGCTGATAATGTTAAGCCGAACACAGTTACAAATGAGGCAGCTTCAACAGAAACAGATAAGGGAAGCGGTACCGAAGGAGTAGGAAAACTACGCAGAGTATCTACAGCTGCAGCAGAAGCTATGAATCTTAGTTTAGATATGAATGCAAGTACGACAACTACTGAACATGATGTCAGTTTTAATCTGACCTCTGATGGTGTAGGATGGCCGAGTAGTCCAGCCGAATCTAAACAATTTGGAGTTGCAGGTAATTTTACTGCTGGGCAAGTGATAACAATAACTGTTCCTAAAGGAATAGTGGTCTCAACATATGATGCTGTTGCAGGTATGACTGTGTCAAAATCTCAAAGTGGGGAAAATACAGTATTAACTTATACGGCAACAACTGATATCACTGCATCGTTCAATGTTTCTTACTATTTTGGAACTCAAGGAAACAATGCTCAATTTGCTCCTGGTTCTACTACTTTACCCGTGACTGTAACCAGTGACGCGACGACTGTTTCAGGTAACATCATTGCGGTAAATCCTACAACAAGTAGTGCAACTGCCAGAGTTCATAACACAGCAGTGTCTAATAATGTCTTTACAGCAGATGGAAATTCGACCTATAACTTTGTTTTGGGCATAAAGACAACACCAGATTTTACGGATTCAAGTCAACAAATTACCCAAGCAATACATGCTAAAATGTCAGGTGTCATTCATGTACCAAAGGGATTTGTCCTTACAGGAGCTTCTGTTGCCAATTATTTAGATACTCAAGCCAATGCTCCAACAGACGGAAGTGCAGTTCCACCAATTCCAAGCGGTTTGACACAACCAGGGGGAGCAGGTTCTGACATTATCGTATCTGATATAGTTGGTGGAGGTTACAACCGGTACAATGAAGCTTTTCTGTACTTGTACGGCTATTTTGCCACAGGAACTGAAGCTGGTACATATAATTTCTCAACGGACTTATCTCTTCATCCACAATATTATGATGGAACAGTTGGAAATATTCCTGTAAGCAGAGGAAGTTTTTCTGATATCACTATTGGTTCTGCAAACCCAGGTACGATGACTGCAAAATATGGCGGGGTTTTAGAAGGCTATGATGCAAATAGCTTAGATTTAGACCATGCAGGTTTTTATTCAAAAACAATCAGTAAAGATACGGGAGTAACAGGATTTGTCACAGGGAAGACATCAGACACATCTGTCAATAAAATTACAACCCTTCCTACAGTGGCAGTTGATTTCTTGGATACAACTGTAAACCAGACAAATGAGCTGCGAGATTATAAAGTAACACTTCCAGAAAAATGGTGTGGAAATACAACGGATATTGTTCTTTCTACTATTTCAAGAGGAATCGTAAGTGATAGTGGAAATGAGAATAACAATGGGCCTTTTACTGTTGTTATGGACAATGGCAGTACGTACACAGTGAGCTCCTTGAATAGTGCTGATGCAGCTATTACTTCAGCTATTTCGGCCGGAGCGCATATTAAAAGTATCTCAGCCCAAGCTAAAATCCTTGCAGGAAATAACATTCAAGTTCAGTTAAGAAATGCTGTTATTGAAGACGGCGCTTATAATAACGGAGACAGAGTTCCTATCCAACTAGATGTTCACAGTGTGACCTCTAATACTGATATAAGCGTAGTAGGACATTTAAAATACTTTGATGAAAGTACAGTAAGTTCTTCACAATTTAGTGTAAGGAACACACTTGACTACAATATTTCTGGTACATATACTCAGGGACAAACGTTTACTACTGGCGCGAAGTGGACGTTGCTTAATAAAGAAACAACCTTGACTAACAGTATAGACGGAAGAATATTAATCCCTGGAACAGCTATTGCCGGAGCTACAGCTGATGTTAAATTGCCTACCATAATCATAAGTAGTGTAGATAAAGGAATGATAGACCTTGACCAAAGTAAACTTGGAGATTGGGGTTGGAGATATAATGGGAAGAAATATTCTCCGGTAATTACCGATATGGGAATAGACCCAACGACTGGTGAACATTTAACAAAGTTAGATTTTTCACAATATACTGTTACAATCCCAGCAGACACAAACCCAGATAGGGCGTTTATGTTTCCAGATGCGTTGCCGTGGAAAGTTAGCGATATCGCTGCTCCCGCAACTGGTGTAACTTCTCATTGGATTTCACAATTGATAGACAACAATAAGGATGAGCTTCATCCTGTCTATGGTGGAAAAACTTATGATGGTTCTACTGGGATGAAATGGACAGTTACAGCTCCAGCTCATATTGCTGCAAAAGTAGGAATAGCGGGAAGCAAAACAGGGGAAAATACTTTTTACACGGAGAAAACTGGGAGTGCTGGCTTTGACAGAGGGTTGAAATCTGATGACTCAGACGATAACAACTCTGGACGTATTATGTTATCAGTGACCAATGGTTCACCTGGAGACTATACAAATGCCCAGGAAGTTGCTGTTTTACCAAGTGTTGAAAACGGTGATAAATTTACACTTAACTTAACAGGACCTGTAAATGGAATCCAAGGAACAGGAGCAAGAGTCCTCTACTCTACAAAAACGTATTCTCTTCCTAAAAGTGGGTCCTATCAAACGCTAGATTTAACGACCAGTGATTGGGTGGATGAGAGTAAAGTAAATGATTGGTCTACAGTACGTTCTGTTGCTCTTGTTTCAGATAAGTTAGCTTCTCAAAATGTATTGGCGGGCTATCTACCTATAGCGGTTGCTGACATTAAAAATACGAAGATTGCTGACACTGCAACTGTACAAAGCTACAGTTATGCTAAGGGTGCAATTGAGGGCAGTGACTTAAGCACAAATACCCCGATGAAAGCTCAAATTTACGGTATTCCGCAGATTAATGTACATTATGTAGAAACAACAGATGGTACAACTTCAAACGGTAATGTATTGGCAGATACGGAAACGATTACTGGGGTGGATACTAATGGAACGAATCCAGCTTATAAAACATATCAATCTCAGAAAAAAGATATTCCCGGATATACTTATAAAGGTCTAGCTCAAAACTCTGCACCTGCTTCTGGAACGTTGACCGATGATACTAATGATGTCACTTATCTCTATGCTAGAGATGAACAAAAAGTTCAAATCCATTATATTAATGTAAGTGGAAGTGATAAAACAAGTGATTGGAAACCTGAAGATGGCATAGAATTAAAAGACGCTCTTCAAACATTAACCGGTTACTCTGGAGAAACTTATACAAACACTCTTGCTGTCCCTAAAGGGTATGATTTAGTGAGTGCAGATTCAGGGGCAACAAGTGGTAGTTATGATTTTGATTCAAACGTTACACAGAATGAATACGTTTATGTGAAAGCACAGAGTCAAAGAGTCTTGTACAACGTTATTGATGACACAACAAAAACTAACCTAGAAAGTTCAGTTTTATTTGACAGTGGCGACACTGATGCACCATTGAGCAAAACTCAAGAAGACTTGCAAAAAATTGCTGAAGCTTATGAAAGTAAAGGCTACAAAGTAGATAGTGTTGATAAGTTGCCTTCTAAGTTTGATAATGATAAGAACCAAGATCAAATAGTAAACATCTACTTGTCTCATTTGACTACAACTGTGACTCCAGAACAACCGGGCACACCAGGCAATCCAATTGATCCAAATCAGCCAGACGGACCGAAGTGGCCAGAAGGCACCGACAAGTCTTCCCTTTCGAAGACCATCACCCGGACCGTCAACTATGTGGACAAAAATACAGGCAAGGTCCTCAAACAAGAAGTTCAAACGGTGACCTATACCCGTACCGCTGTTGTGGACAAAGTAACAGGTGAGTTGCTTGGCTATGACACCAATGGTGACGGAAAAGTAGACACAACAGAAGATTCCGCTTCATGGACGACGACTTCTGATGTCTGGGACAAACTTGTTTCTCCAGACTACAGTGCGCAAGGCTACGGTTCACCTTCTGTGAGTGAGGTGGATAAGGTGACAGTCACTCCAGGTACAGACTCGTCTGAGGTTAATGTTTATTATGAGCATGAAACTACATCTGTAAGTCCAGAACAACCGGGCACACCGGGTAGTCCAATTGATCCAAATCGTCCAGATGGACCGAAGTGGCCAGAAGGTACCGACAAGTCTTCTCTTTCGAAGACCATCACCCGGACCATCAACTATGTAGACAAGGAGACAGGTAAGGTCCTCAAACAAGAAGTTCAAACCGTGACCTACACCCGTACTGCTGTTGTGGATAAAGTAACAGGTGAGCTGCTTGGCTATGACACCAATGGGGATGGCAAAGTAGACACAACAGATGATGCGGCTTCATGGACTACGACTTCTAATGTCTGGGATAAGCTTGTTTCTCCGGACTACAGTGCGCAAGGCTACGGTTCACCTTCTGTGGCTGAAGTGGCTAAAGAAACTGTCACTCCAGACAGTAAGAGCACAGAGGTTAATGTTTATTATGAACATGAAACTACAACTGTGACTCCAGAACAACCGGGTACACCGGGCAGCCCAATTGATCCAAATCAGCCAGACGGACCGAAGTGGCCAGAAGGCACCGACAAGTCTTCCCTTTCGAAGACCATCACCCGGACCGTCAACTATGTAGACAAGAACACAGGCAAGGTCCTCAAACAAGAGGTCCAAACAGTGACCTACACCCGTACTGCAGTTGTGGACAAAGTAACAGGCGAGCTGCTTGGCTATGACACCAATGGGGATGGCAAAGTAGACACAACAGATGATGCGGCTTCATGGACTACGACTTCTAATGTCTGGGATAAGCTTGTTTCTCCGGACTACAGCGCCCAAGGTTATGGCTCACCTTCTGTGGCTGAAGTGGCTAAAGAAACTGTCACTCCAGACAGTAAGAGCACAGAGGTTAATGTTTATTATGAACATGAAACTACAACTGTGACTCCAGAACAACCGGGCACACCAGGCAGTCCAATTGATCCAAATCAGCCAGACGGACCGAAGTGGCCAGAAGGCACCGACAAGTCTTCCCTTTCGAAGACCATCACCCGGACCATCAACTATGTGGACAAAAATACAGGCAAGGTCCTCAAACAAGAAGTTCAAACGGTGACCTATACCCGTACCGCTGTTGTGGACAAAGTAACAGGTGAGTTGCTTGGCTATGACACCAATGGTGACGGAAAAGTAGACACAACAGAAGATGCGGCTTCATGGACTACGACTTCTAATGTCTGGGATAAGCTTGTTTCTCCGGACTACAGTGCCCAAGGCTATGGCTCACCTTCTGTGGGTGAAGTGGCTAAAGAAACTGTCACTCCAGACAGTAAGAGCACAGAGGTTAATGTTTATTATGAACATGAAACTACAACTGTGACTCCAGAACAACCGGGCACACCGGGCAGTCCAATTGATCCAAATCAGCCAGACGGACCGAAGTGGCCAGAAGGCACCGACAAGTCTTCCCTTTCGAAGACAATCACGCGGACCGTCAACTATGTGGACAAGAACACAGGCAAGGTCCTCAAACAAGAGGTTCAAACGGTTACCTACACTCGTACTGCAGTTGTGGACAAAGTAACAGGAGAGCTGCTTGGCTATGACACCAATGGTGATGGCAAGGTAGACACGACCGAAGATGATGCTTCATGGACCACAACTTCTGATGTCTGGGATAAGCTTGTTTCTCCGGACTACAGTGCCCAAGGCTATGGCTCACCTTCTGTGGGTGAAGTGGCTAAAGAAACTGTCACTCCAGACAGTAAGAGCACAGAGGTTAATGTTTATTATGAACATGAAACTACAGTTGTGACTCCAGAACAACCGGGCACACCGGGCAGTCCAATTGATCCAAATCAGCCAGACGGACCGAAGTGGCCAGAAGGCACCGACAAGTCTTCCCTTTCGAAGACAATCACGCGGACCGTCAACTATGTGGACAAGAACACAGGCAAGCTCCTCAAACAAGAGGTTCAAACGGTTACCTACACTCGTACTGCAGTTGTGGACAAAGTAACAGGAGAGCTGCTTGGCTATGACACCAATGGTGATGGCAAGGTAGACACGACCGAAGATAGTGCTTCATGGACCACAACTTCTAATGTCTGGGATAAGCTTGTTTCTCCGGACTACAGCGCCCAAGGCTATGGCTCGCCTTCTGTGGGTGAAGTGGACAAGGTGACAGTCACTCCAGACAGTAAGAGCACAGAGGTTAATGTTTATTATGAACATGAAACTACAGTTGTGACTCCAGAACAACCGGGTACACCGGGCAGTCCAATTGATCCAAATCAGCCAGACGGACCGAAATGGCCAGAAGGTACTGACAAGTCTTCCCTTTCGAAGATGATCACGCGGACCATCAACTATGTGGACAAGAAGACAGGCAAGCTCCTCAAACAAGAGGTTCAAACGGTGACCTATACCCGTACCGCAGTTGTGGACAAAGTGACAGGCGAACTGCTTGGCTATGACACCAATGGGGACGGCAAGGTAGATACGACAGAAGGTGATGCTTCATGGACCACAACTTCTAATGTCTGGGATAAGCTTGTTTCTCCAGACTACAGCGCCCAAGGCTATGGTTCCCCTTCTGTGAGCGAGGTGGCTAAAGAAACTGTCACTCCAGATACAGATTCAACTGAGGTTAATGTTTATTATGAGCAAAAACCAAAAGATGAGAGTGACAATTCTAATAAGGATAAACCAGAAAGTGATAAGTCTACAGGCCAGAAAAATGTTGATAATAATACAAAATCAACAAAAGTAGAGAAGAAACTTCCTGCAACTGGAGAGAGCCTCTTAGCATCACTTGTATGGGGAGTATTAGGCTTGTTAGCTGTAGCGACTTCTATTCTTCTTGCCAAGAAGCGTAAAGGAAAAGAGGATTAATAGTATCTTTATGAAGAAACGCAGGAGTGATGTCAAGAAATGCTAAGAAATCTTACATAATTTTTCTCGCTTATTATAGCAAATAGGACATCTTGGACAGAAAGTAATTGTGTTACTACAGTTAGATTAAATAAGAAAACAGTAGCAAAATATGTTCGAGAACAGGAAAAGTACGATATTCCTCTTTGCAAACTTAGTGTTAAGAAACCTGTATCCTTTAGCGAGATGCTTCCAAGTTAAAACCACCCGTTTTACGGGTGGTTTTATTGTTTGACTACAGGCACAATAAATTGTCCTGAATACGTGCCGTCTCCATTATCTTTACGTCAAGTGGCATTAGGGCCTCCCACATAGGCATAGTCTGTGACATATGGCAATATCTCTCCAAAAGCTTTGTAAGTCAGTTGATCAAATAGTCCATCAGCATCTTCAGACATACCAGATACAGTGATATAGTCACCTGCAGGAAATTCAACCATACGTGTAGCAATTTCTAAAGATTTACTTGTAGAAATGGCACGGTAGTTCCAAGCCTTGTTTTGGTAGACTTCATTGACAGACCATTCAAGGTCGTCCGTAGCTGATTGCTTAAGCGCATCCAGCGTCCCATCTTGTGTCAGTTTTTTATAAAAAGCTGTTTTCTCTGCGATAACAGCATCCATGTCAGATAAATCTGATTGAAGGCTGAAGCCAATAGCCGCAAGGCTAAAAGCTTCTTTTGTTTCTAATTGATAATCCATAGAATTCCTTTCAGTGTTTGGAGAATATAGAACTTCTTTGATTATAATAAATTTTGACTTATGCCTCAACTTTTTGAGCACGCAAAGTCATCGTTGCAGTGAAAGTGCCATTAGGATTTTCAGTGACTGCAGTTGCATTGCTAGGGCCGATATACTGCCATTCAGAGATTTCACTCAAGGCTTGACCAAAGACGTAGCCGGTTAACTGATCTGCCAAGGTATTTTTATCATCTCCTGTCATCTCAAAAACGAGATAATCACCAGCTAGAAATTCGAAAACATCGGTGTTTGCAACTTCAGAGAAAGAACCCATGACACCAAAGCCACGGCGTGCACCTGCTTCAGTTGCGTAGTTGATTTGATAAATTTGCCCGTCTGATTTTTTAGCGAGTTCAGCCAGTGCTCCATTTTCAATGATGCTTTGTTTGAGTTGTGCAGTTTTTTGGGCGTTGCCTGCCCAGTCGTTAAAATCTTCAAATGTGATACCAAAAGCAGTCATCTTGTAATCTTCGGGGATATGTGTGATTGTGTAGTTCATTTAAATACTCCTAATTTTTCGTTTATTTGTCACTTAGGATTAAGCGCAAGTATAGTATAGCGTTTAAATGTATCAAAAACTGATACTTTTTAGTATAATCAAAATATGAAAAAATCCGAACGCATCAATTTAATCATGCGCTATATTAATAATCGCTCGCAATTTACAATAGCGGAGCTGCAAAAAGAGTTTGATATTTCCCGTGCTACAGCCATCCGAGATGTGCAAGATATTGAGGCTATGGGCTTGCCTTTAGTTGCGGAACGTGGCCGTGGGGGAGGGTATTTTGTCATGCAAAATGATTTTTTACCTACTGTACGTTTTACACCTGATGAGCTTAAGGCTGTTTTCATCGCTTTTATGGCTACTAAAAACCAGCAATTGCCCTATCTTCACGGTCGCAAAACGATTATGGAAAAGTTGATTGCTATAGCACCACAGACTCAGCAGGATATTCTTATTATGTTGAATCAACTGTTGCTTTTTACGGGTTCCAACCCTGCCCACCCTGATATTTTAGAGCTGGATGATGCGGGACCGCCTGAGTTTAATCAACTTCTGAATCTGGCTCTGACGGACCGTTACATGACTTTGACTTACGAACCCGTGACGGGAAGACTTGAACAGTTAAACGCTTATATTTTGCAAGTCTTTCAAATGCAAGGGACTTGGCTTTTAGATCTTTATAATCTTGACACCACTGACTTTCGTTATATGCCAATTGAGCAACTCAGAGAGAGCAAGTCTTTGGTGGGAAGCCCACCTTTAAGTGAAAAGGAGATTCTGGCGCAACGCCAGCAGTTAAGGACACAAGGCAATCTCAAAGTTACACTCAACAAGCGAGCAATAGACCGTTTCAAAGTTTTTCACCCACCAGGCTTAATTTTACGATTTACGGGTATGTTTCAATCTTCAGGACTTTTCCAAACACAAATTGATGAAAGGAATGAAGAAGAAGTGGAATACTATGCGGACTGGCTTCTTTATCTAGGTTTAGGGGCAAAAATAGAAAGTATGCCTCAGACGTTAAAGGCAGTCTTAAAAGAGCGGCAAGAGAACTTGAAAGTACTGTTAGAATAATAATAGATGTAATCCAAAAATAAAATGGATAATGCAGTGGAATTTAAGCGAAACAGAGTGTTAAAGCACGTGATGCTTGGGGAAGATTAACTTACTTAAGTATAGCGAGAGCAAAATAACATTATGTTTATTGAGCAGGGAAAATAGAATTGCTAGTTTAGAACATTCTGCTTTTTATTCATGTTCAGAGTTATCAGGAGCATCAAAATAGCTTTGAAATTCCTTGTCCATGTCCTATTTAATGGAGTGTAAAAACTTTATAGAAAGCTTCAAAATTTTTCCAATTCGCATTCAAAAGCCCGACAAAAAATTTTATAAATATGGTAAAATAGAGAGAATTCTATTTGCGCTCTACACAAGATAATTTTAGGGGAATTATGGGAAATAAAACCTCTCAGACAACTCTTTCCTAACCCTTTATTGGTGCGGACTGGGAAGATTTAGGAAAAATAGGGAAATTAAGGGGATAGAAATGGCACAATTGTACTTCAAATATGGCAGTATGAACTCAGGCAAAAGTATCGAAATTCTGAAAGTTGCCCATAATTATGAAGAACAGGGAAAACCTGTTTTGATTATGACTTCTAGTTTAGATACACGTGCCGGTGTTGGTATAGTCGCAAGTCGTATTGGTATGAGCAGTGATGCTGTGGCTATCGATGATAAGCTGGATGTGTACGCCTATATTGAAAACTTACCTGTAAGGCCTTTTTGTGTGCTGATTGATGAAGCCCAGTTTCTCAATAAACAAAATATTTATGATCTGGCACGCGTGGTCGATGATTTAGATGTCCCCGTGATGGCTTTTGGCTTAAAAAATGATTTCAGAAATGAACTTTTTGAAGGTTCAAAATACTTATTGCTTCTGGCTGATAAAATCGAAGAAATTAAAACGATTTGCTGGTATTGCAGTAAAAAAGCAACAATGGTTTTACGCATGGTTGAAGGCGAACCTGTATATGAAGGCGAGCAACTGCAGATTGGTGGCAATGAGAGCTACATTCCAGTGTGCCGTAAGCACTACTTTCATCCGTTGAAAAAGATGAAGGGTAATCGTATAAACGAAGAGATATAAAAAAGAAGTAAGGAAAAATAAAAAATGTTTGATCAACTTGAAACAATGGTAGGACGATATGAGGAGCTGGGTGAATTACTCAGTGACCCACAGGTTGTCAATGATACAAAGCGCTTTATGGAGCTTTCACGTGAAGAAGCCAATCTGCGTGATACTGTAGCCACTTATAATGAATATAAAAAGGTGCTTGAAACGATTTCCGATAGCGAAGAAATGCTTGGTGAAGGTGGCCTTGATGAGGACATGAAAGAAATGCTCAAAGAGGAGCTTTCAGAAGCAAAAGCAGCCAAAGAAGAACTGGAAGAAAAGATTAAAATTCTCTTGCTTCCTAAAGATCCAAATGATGATAAAAATATCATCTTGGAAATTCGCGGCGCAGCAGGAGGTGATGAAGCAGCCCTTTTCGCTGGCGATTTGCTAAATATGTACCAACATTATGCAGAGTCACAAGGCTGGAAATTTGAAATCATGGAAGCCAGTGTGACAAGCATTGGCGGTTATAAAGAAGTTTCAGCCCTTGTTTCAGGGACTTCTGTTTACAGTAAACTAAAATATGAATCTGGTGCTCACCGCGTGCAGCGCGTGCCAACAACGGAAACACAAGGACGCGTACATACTTCAACAGCAACAGTGCTTGTCATGCCTGAAGTTGAAGAGTTCGAGATGAAAATTGAGCAAAAAGATCTCCGTGTTGATATCTACCATGCCTCAGGTGCTGGTGGACAAAACGTCAACAAGGTTGCCACAGCTGTACGTATGGTTCACTTGCCTACAGGCATCAAAGTCGAAATGCAAGAAGAACGTACGCAGCAAAAAAACCGTGATAAAGCCATCAAGTTGCTTAACACAAAGGTATTTGACTACTATCAACAAATCGAGTTGGATAAACAAAACGCTGAACGTAAGTCTACTGTCGGAACAGGTGACCGTTCAGAGCGTATCCGGACCTATAATTTCCCACAAAACCGTGTGACGGACCACCGTATCGGATTAACTTTACAAAAGTTGGATACCATCCTTTCTGGAAAAATGGATGAAGTCATTGATGCACTCGTGGTTTATGATCAAACGGAAAAGTTGGCAGAGCTTAACAAGTAATATAGAAGTTTCAGTTTGAAACAAGAGAGTGAAGGTTGTTCTAGGGTGAGAGCCTTCATATTTTAGGCTTAACTGATAAAAGAGATGCTTTAGAGACTGTGAGAAGTAGAGAAAGCACAAAAAGTTAAGGGTACTTATAGGTTGGAAAATATTGTCAATGAAAAGAACAGGACACGCAATAAAAAAGCGGTCCTTTTTGTCAAAAGTAATATGGTAATCCTCTATGTATTTGTCAGAACCTATTTTCTCTACTTTAAAAGTGAGGAGGCGGAAAGAAAAGATGTTATGGATTGAGGCCGTGCGACAGCTCTCTAGCAACCTAGAAGAGCCCTTTGCTCTAGAATTTGTTTGGAGAAACTTGCACGAATTAACGAAGTTGCAATGGTTAAATTTGCAGAAAGAAATTATTTCAGAAACAGAATGGGTAGAGTTAAAGGCGATAGCTCGACGTTTAGAAAATGATGAACCGCCACAATATATTGTCGGCTGGGCGGAGTTTTGTGGCTTAAAATTGATTGTGGACAAACGTGTGCTGATTCCGCGCCCAGAAACAGAAGAGCTTGTTCAGATGATTTTGACAGATAACGACGGAAGTTCTCGTGCTGTTTTAGATATCGGGACAGGTTCAGGAGCTATTGCCTTGGCTTTAGCGCAACAGAGAGAGCAGTGGCAGATTACAGCAGTGGATATTTCAGAAGGCGCTCTTGAGGTAGCACGTGAAAATGCCTCAAAACATAATCTAGTCTTAAGGTTTATTAATTCAAATGTTTTTGAAAATGTACAAGAGAAGTACGATATCATTGTATCTAATCCACCTTATATAGCTTTTGACGAGACTTATGAGATGGACCAATCTGTTATTCGTTTCGAGCCAGAGCGCGCGCTTTTTGCAGAACATCAAGGATTAGCAATTTATGAAAAAATAGCAGAAAGGGCCCAAAACTACTTGAAACCTGAGGGAAAAATATATTTGGAAATTGGCTACAAACAAGGAGAGAAAGTGAAAGCACTTTTTGAAGAAAAATTCCCGGAGAAAGCTGTTAGCATTCACCAAGATATTTTTGGAAAGGACCGCATGGTAAGTGTGCAATAGCTGAAAATCAAGCATGTAAGGAAAAGCAGAACATTTTCATGACAAACGCATGAGGTTATTTTTGATGAAAACTGCCCATTTTCACAGCGTGATGAGGCGAGGTTTCTTAGACTTTTTGGGGGAAAGCGTCCAAGAGAGTTTGCCTTCTTCTCGCGATTTTTCTATGCGTGGATCAAGGATTCCCTTACTTTATTTAGAGTAGGACAAGCTGTGTAAGCAGTTGTAAACTAGTCTTGTGGTTTCACTTAGACATAGAAAATTTAGCTGCCGCTCAAACTGCACAGAGAAGCGTGGTACCTGAAACGCTGCCGTTTTAGGAGGTGTTTTCCCTTATGAATCCTGTAATTCCACATTTTTATATCTTGAATTTATAATTTAAGTGCAACAGAAAAAAGACTATTCATAAATCCAGTATAATAAGTTTGTCGAGAACATTATTAAGCTGGAGGAAATATGAATAGTCCCTATACTCATCTTACAATATTTGAACGAGAAAGTATATTTTTGTGGTCATCACAAAAGGTTTCTGTGCGTGAAATCGCTAGACGCTTAAATCGGAGTGCCTCCACAATTTCAAGGGAGCTTAAAAGAAATAGTGTTAATCAGGACTACTCTCCAACGGTTGCCCAAAGCAAATACCGGAGCAGAAAAAGTCATTGTGGAAGAAAAGCAATCTTCACCAATCGTCAATATTGGGAGAAAGTGAGACACTTATTCGTTGATTTACAATGGTCTCCTGAACAAATCTCTGCACGATTAAAGCATGAA
>NZ_BAAFQO010000012.1:0-86933 GCF_042849115.1 Lactococcus muris
AAGATTTGTGCTTGATGATGTCCTGTCAGCTTTGTAAAACCAAGTCGGAAGTAGTTTTCTTCAGGGAAAATGAGGTCTGAGGCTTTCAAGTCTAGCATCAATGTGATAAAATCGGAATGAGTCATAGGAATCCTTAACTAAAGTGTTTGTGTGGTAACTACATTTTAGCGAATTACTATGGCTTTTCTTGTATAAAAAAAGGGCAGTAGATTTTAATCTACCACCACAGATTATACAGAACCAAAATAGTAAAGCGGTCAAAAGACCGCTTTTGTTGTATAATAAACTTATGAAACTAACAGACAGTGTACAATATCTGAAAGGTGTAGGCCCCAAGTCTCTAGAGAATTATCAGAAGCTTGGCATTTCTACGATACAGGATTTATTGCTTTATTTTCCTTTTCGTTATGAAGATTTTGCTGGACGTTCCATTTTTGAATTACTGGATGGAGAGAAAGCAACAGTTATTGGCGAAGTGGTAACACCTGCCAATGTCCAATATTACGGTTTTAAACGCAACAGGCTCACTTTTAAACTCAAACAAGGTGAAGCTGTGGTCGCTGTGAGCTTTTTTAATCAACCCTATTTAGCAGATAAGATTAAGGTTGGAAAAGAGGTCGCAGTCTATGGAAAATGGGAACAGAAAAAGCAACAACTTTTGGGGATGAAAATATTAACCCAAGCAGAAGGTGGCTTTTCTCCTGTTTATCACCTTACTGCAGGGATGAAGCAATCCAGCTTGGTGAAAACAATTCAAATGGCTTTCGATAGTGGACTTTTATCGGAATTAAAAGAGAATCTGCCAGACTATTTATTGAAAAAGTACCGATTGATGCCCCGGCAGGAAGCGGTACGTGCCATGCATTTTCCAGATGATATGGAGATGCACAAGCAAGCTTTAAGGCGCGTAAAGTTTGAAGAACTCTTTTATTTTCAACTGAAGTTGCAGGCTTTGAAGTATAAAGAAAAAGCCCAACGCTTTGGGCGAAAGGTGGTTTTTGACCGGCAATTGATGGAAGAAAAAATCCAAAATCTTCCTTTTGAACTGACAGGTGCCCAACAAAAATCCTTAGACGAAATTTTAGCAGATATGTCCTCCGCCTATCACATGAATCGCCTTTTACAAGGCGATGTCGGTTCAGGAAAAACAGTCGTTGCCAGCTTAGCGATGTATGCAGCGGTCTTATCGGGGCTTCAAGCTGCTATAATGGTTCCTACTGAAATTTTAGCACGGCAACATTTTGCGAACTTAGAAAACCTTTTTCCTGAACTAAAAATAAGTCTTCTCGTTTCGGGTTTAAAAGCTGCGGAGAGAAGAGAGATACTCGAAAGTTTAGCAAGCGGTCAAACACAGATGGTTGTGGGAACGCACGCTTTGATTCAGGAAGCTGTTGATTTTTATGACTTGGGGCTGGTCATTACCGACGAGCAACATCGCTTTGGGGTTAACCAACGGAAAGTCTTACGCGAAAAGGGTCAAAATCCTGATGTACTTATGATGACTGCGACACCGATTCCTCGGACTTTGGCGATTACGGCTTTTGGTGATATGGATGTCTCCATCATCAATGAGTTACCTAAAGGTCGGCAACCGATTACGACCAGGTGGGTAAAACATGAGCAGCTGTCAGAGGTCTTGAAATGGATAAAAGAAGAGCTGAGGCAGCAGGCCCAAGTCTATTTTATTTCGCCGCTTATTGAAGAATCAGAAGCTTTGGACTTAAAGAATGCCGTGGCACTTTACGAAGAATTGGCGCAGTATTTTGGAAAAGAAGTGGGTATTGGTTTACTGCATGGTAAAATGAAAAATGAAGAAAAAGAGCAGATTATGCAGACCTTTAAGGCAGGGGATTTGTCTGTTCTGGTTTCCACAACGGTTATTGAAGTTGGTGTGGATGTGCCAAATGCAACGATTATGGTAATCATGGATGCGGATCGCTTTGGACTTTCCCAGCTGCATCAGTTACGAGGCCGTGTAGGTCGGGGAAGCAAGAAATCCTATACGATTCTCGTTGCCAATCCTAAGACAGAATCAGGGAAAAACCGGATGAAGATAATGTGTCAAACGCAGAATGGTTTCCGTTTAGCAGAAGAAGACTTGAAGATGCGAGGTTCTGGAGAAATATTCGGCGTACGTCAATCAGGTTTACCAGAATTTCTAGCAGCTGATATAGTGAATGACTACAACATTTTAGAAGTGGCACGTCAAGAAGCGCAGGAAGTTTTTAAAACACCTGAACGCCCAGAATATCAGATGATGCTTACGGACTTGGATGTTGATGGTGGTTTTGATTAACGTTTAAAGTGTGAGTTCAAGAAAGGATGATAAAAAATGGGATTTCTCTTAGCATTTCTAGGTGGTGGACTTTCTTTGCTGAACTTTTCTGCTGAATGGCGATTTCTTCCCTTGCAGTTTATTTTCACTCTGCTTTCCTTAAGTAGTATGTTTGTCTATAAAGGAAAACGAACAAGAAAGTCTTATGAAGGTGATGGAACAAAAATATTTACCATTGGTTTCGCCTTGTGTTTTCTTTCGTTTATCGGCTCAGCATCGATTCTTCTAGCCCTTTTGATGGGCTGGCAGTAAACAAAAAACATAAGAGGAATTTCATCCTTCTTATGTTTTTTTATTTTCCTAAGCAGAACTGGCTGAAAAGCTGAGTAATCAGTTCATCCGGTGCAGCTTCACCGGTTATTTCGCCAAGCAATTGCCAACAGCGCGTGACATCCACTTGGATGAGGTCCACAGGAAGTCCCATCGCCAAACCTCGGTTTGCTTCTTTCAGAGCATCTAAAGCTTGTTCGACCAGGCCAATATGTCGTGCATTAGAAAGAGTCGTTGCATCTTTTGCTTCAATTTCCCCAGAGAAAAAGAGCGCGCGTATTTGTTTTTCGACGGCATCAAGATTTTCATTTTTTAAGGCAGAAATTCTGATAGAGTCTGCAGGTAGTTTTTCAAGTTCAATTTTTTCTGGAAGATCGGTCTTATTCAGCAAGACGATACGATTTGTCGAAGAGGAAAGTTCCAACAATTCTAGATCTTTGGGAGTTAAAGGTGACGAAACATCGAGTACAAGTAAGACTAAGTCGGCTTCTTCTAAGGCTTTTTGACTACGTTCGACACCGATCTTTTCAACGACATCCTCAGTTTCTCGTATACCAGCAGTATCAATTAACTCTAGTGGTACGCCACCAATATTAGCAAACTCTGTGATAACATCACGTGTTGTTCCAGCTATGTCGGTAACAATGGCTTTTTCTTCCCGTAAAAGTTGATTGAGCAGGCTTGATTTTCCGACATTTGGACGGCCAATAATTGCTGTTCTCAAACCTTCACGGAGAATCTTGCCGCGTTTAGCTGTTGCAAGAAGTGTTTCCAGAAGTTGTTCAAAATGTGCCGTTTTTTCCAGCAGCATTTGACTTGTCATCGTTTCAACATCATCATATTCGGGATAATCAATATTGACTTCAACTTGCGCGAGTGATTCTAAAATTTCTTGACGAATGTTGTTAATCAAGTTAGAGAGGCTTCCATCAAGCTGTTTTACAGCAATATTGGCTGCCTGATCTGTTTTAGCGCGAATCAAATCCATTACGGATTCAGCTTGCGCCAAGTCAATACGCCCATTTAAAAAGGCACGTTTAGTAAATTCACCCGGTTCAGCGAGGCGTGCGCCAGAGCGAAGCAGGAGTTGCAAAATTTCCTGGGTGACAGCAATTCCGCCATGTGTATTGATTTCCACAAGATCTTCACGCGTAAAGGTTTTTGGAGCTCTCATAACAGAGAGCATAACTTCATCAACAAGACGGTCCTCGTCAAAGATATGCCCATAGTTGATGGTATGTGAAGCAACTTTATCGAGATTTTTCCCTTGAAAAACCTTTTTAGCGATTGGGATAGCATCACTACCAGACAATCGGACGATAGCAATGGCTCCTTCACCTAAAGGTGTGGAAATGGCTGCTATGGTGTCAAATTCTTTTGTTATCATATTTTTATCCTAATTACTAATTTCAGTATGCCTTATTATATAACAAGTCGTGCTAAAAATAAAGATTCATCAACCACTCTTAAAGGTTTATCCTATCCATATTTGGTAAAATAAGAATATGAGATTGGATAAATATTTGGCGGAAGCCGGGCTAGGCTCACGTAAAGAAGTCAAGGCGATTCTAAAGACAGGAAAAGTGACAGTTAATGATGTGAAGGTGAAAGACGGGAAACAGCAAGTTGAGTTGGACAAAGACAGTGTAAGCTACGATGGACAGCCATTAGCTTATCAAGAATTTTATTATTATCTGCTTAATAAGCCTGCGGGGGTTGTTTCAGCAACGAAAGATAATTTGGACAAAACGGTTGTTCAATTGCTGAAGACACAGGATTTTCGAGAAGATATCTTTCCTGTGGGGCGCTTAGATAAAGACACAGAAGGGCTTCTTTTGCTGACAAATGACGGGGCGTTGAGTCATAACCTCCTGAGTCCCAAAAAACATGTGGAAAAAGAGTACTTTGCTCAAATTCAAGGGCAAGTCACGCAAGCAACTGTTCGAGAATTTGCAGCAGGATTGACTTTGAAATCTGGGGAAAACGTCAAACCAGGTCAACTTTTTATTGAGAAATCTGAGGGGAATAAAGGCGAAATCCGCCTTATTATTCATGAGGGTAAGTTTCATCAGGTCAAGCGAATGTTTGAAGCTGTAGGAATGAAGGTGACTTATCTCAAACGGCTACGCATGGGCAGTTTAAAACTGGATGAGGCATTAGCTTTAGGAGAATACCGAGCACTTACAGATGAGGAAATTACAAAACTAAAAGATGAGTCAGGGAAGAAAGCGGAGGTTAAATAAAACAAGGTCTGTTGAGAGAGTTTTAGAGTAAGGAGAGCTCTTGAAACTTTTGAGAGAAGCTTTGAAGTTCAAATAAAAAGAAAGATATTTCAGCTTTTTTGTTATAATGTTTAAGAGAGCATTTGGAAGGGTTTTAAACATGGAGAATTTGAAAAAACTAGTTGGTATCAAAGCAGCTGAGTACGTAAAATCAGGTATGACCGTTGGTCTAGGAACAGGGTCGACAGCCGCTTTCTTTGTTGAGGAATTAGGACGCCGTGTCAGAGAAGAAGGCTTGAATATTATTGGTGTAACCACCTCAAATGTCACCAGCCAGCAGGCGGCCAGTCTCAATATCCCACTCAAGTCAATTGATGAAGTGGATACTGTTGACCTCACTGTGGATGGTGCGGATGAGATTGATGCAGACCTTAACGGTATTAAAGGTGGTGGGGCTGCGCTTCTCATGGAGAAGATTGTTGCAACCTATTCAAAAGATTATATCTGGATAGTGGATGAAAGCAAACTTTCTGAGACTCTTGGAAATTTTAAGGTTCCTGTCGAAGTTATTCCGTATGGTTCCGAGCAGTTGTTCCAGAAGTTTGAGGCAGCAGGTTATGCACCAACTTGGCGTATGAACGATGAAAAAAAACTCATCACAGATATGCAGCACTATATTATTGACCTGCATATTGAGAAAATTGTAGAGCCAGAAAAACTGGCTAAGGAACTTGACTTGACCGTAGGCGTTGTTGAACATGGTCTTTTTAACGGTATGGTTAAAAAGGTTATTGTTGCAAGGAAAACAGGCATTCAACTTATCGAAAAGTAAAAAGAAGGAAATCTCATCCTTCTTTTTTTTTACATCAGTAGAAATTGCTTTTATAATGTTTTTAACCATTGTTCCACTCCCCACTTGTGAGAGCCGCGCTTGAGTTTTTCGAGAGCAACAGGCACATCAAACCAAAAGATATTATTAAAATCTTCTAAAGGTGCTTGGTCAAAATGAGCATCCAATGTTTCATAGATATAAGCAGGGTTACAAAAATACTTGTCACGATGGGAACTATAGAAGTATTCATCAGCCTGCCCAAGATACTGGCCTAAAGTAGCGGTTGCTCCTAGTTCCTCGAGGAGCTCACGTTCTAGTGCTCGTGCATGATTTTCATTGGCTTCAATTTCGCCTCCAGGAAGGAAAAATGCGCCATTTGGTGCTTGGACAAGACAAATTTGACTATGGTTTTCACGTGAAACAATACCATAGACGCCGTAACGGTATTGATAATTGACTCCAGCAATTTTCTCGCCAAAGACTGGAATTTCTTGTTGAGTCATACTTACACACCTCCGATATATTTTTATAGAAGAAAATTTACTTATATTCTATCAAAAAGTTGACAATTTTGATAAAATAAAGAGGCTAAACAAAGCTCTTGCGAAGGGAAAAATGAACAGTGAAAAAATTTAATCTTAGTAAAATGATTATTATCGCCTTAATTATTGTTATTTCAGCATTTACAGCAATTTTTATCTCGGCAGATAACTTTAAAAATAATAAAAATCCATCGGCGATGACACAAATTATCAATGATGGGACTGGAGCAGTTGATCGAATAATCGGAGCGCCAATTCGTTTTGTGCAAGATAAGGCAAATCAAGTGGGGAACTTATTAGATGCCTATAAGCAGAATCAGGCATTAAAAACAGAAGTTTCTAATCTTAGAAGCTCAAAAAACAATCAAGAAAGTTTGGAAGTTGAGAATAGGGAGTTGAAAGAAGCACTTAAGCTTCAAGAAACGTTAACAGATTATGAAAGTATCTCTGCTAATGTTATCACCCGCAATCCCGCAAGCTGGGCCGATACATTAGTCATTGATAGTGGCAGCAAACAAGGTGTTAAAAACCGCCAGTTAGTTATGGCGAACGGTGGTGTAATAGGGCGTGTGATTCAAGTTAACGAAAACACGTCAAAGATTTCTTTGTTAAGCTCTGAGAAAGGCATCGAAGCAAAAATCCCAGTACGTTTAGGGAGTTCAAGTGATCCAGTAAACGGTCTTCTTACAAGTTATGACGATGAGCAAAAAGCCTATGTTGTAACTTCCCTTGTAGGTACAGGCAATATTGATAAAGGAAGTCAGGTTTTCACAAGTGGTCTTGGAGGAGATTCTCCACGAGATCTCTTACTGGGAACAGTAATTGATGTCAAAGAAACGGAGCAAGGCTTGAACCGTGAAGTTTATATTAAGCCAGCTGGTAATTTGTACGATATCCGATTTGTCTTTGTGATCCAAGGTATGATTGGAGGAAACTAACCATGAGTCGTTTTAGCTTTCAATTTTTTAGCCCTTTACTTCTCTTTTTCCTCCTGTTACTCGATGGTCAATTGACACACTTATTCACGGCTTTGTCTGGAGGCAGTATCATGCCCGTCAGTCATCTCCTTTTGATTTTTATGGTGTATACGGTAACGCAGCATAGACACAGCTATGTTCTTATTTTAGGTATCCTTTTAGGTATTGTTTATGACAGTTACTTTTTGGGTATTTTTGGTATTGCCAGTCTGATTTTTCCACTGATTGCTCTTTTTGTCTATAGTATCCAAACGGTTGTTTTCACAAATCGTTGGACACGCTTATTTACAGTAATCATCATAGTTTCTGCTTTTCAGGTTTTAAGTACACTGATTATTAATTTTGTTGGAGTAGTTAAGGTTGATTTCGTTGCTTTTATCGTCAGGCAGCTCGCGCCTACTCTGGCTTTAAATATCATCTTTGCAACCTTGCTACAGTGGCCTTTAGAAAAGATGTATCGCCTTCGGTGAGCATCTTTTTGTAAAGGAAAGGTAAAAAAAGTATTTTTAAGGAAATTAAATTGACTTGGAGAGGTCATAAAAGAGTGTTATACTTGAACCTATCTCGGAGCTATATTTATAATTCTATAGAAAACAGGAACAAATATGAAAAAGAAAATACTTACGACTCTAATGCTGTCAACAGTGATTTTATCATCAGCGGCTTCTCTTGGCGCCGTAAAAGCTGACAGTACAGACGATCAGATTGCAAAACAAGATGCTGCTATTCGTGCAGCAAAAAGTTCATCTGCTGAAGCACAAGCTCAGGTAGCAGCAATTCAAGCACAAGTAGAAAGTTTGCAAGCCAAAAAAACTGCAACAGCAAATGAAGTAAATAAATTGATGAAAGAGCAGAAAGAGCAGTCTGCACAGATTGCAAGCTTACATAAAGACATCAAGAATCGTAGTACAGCCCTTGAAGCACAAGCACGTAGTGCACAAACAAGTGGTTCGGCTACGAACTACATATCTGCTTTACTGGATTCAAAATCTTTGACGGATGCTATTCAAAAAATGACAGCTATGGCTACAGTTTCAGGTGCCAACAAGGCAATGATTGAAAAGCAACAAGAAGATGAAAAAGCAATTCAAAGAAAGCTGAAAGACAATGAAGCAAAGTATGCAAAAGCTACACAGCTTCAACAAGAACTAGAAGCGCAAAGTAAAGAGTTAGCAAGCCAAGAGGCAGCTCTCAAAGTTGCGCAATTAAATTACCAAGAAACAATTGCTACATCTGAAAGTAAGAAACAAAGTTTGATTGATCAAAAAGCAGCAGCGGTAGCAGCACAGGAAGCGGCAGCAAAACAAGCGGCCGAAGTGGCGACGCAGCAAGCTAAAGCAGAGAAAGCAGCACAAGTTGCTCAAAAAGCACAGGCAGAACAAGCCGTAGATACTAAGAAAGATGCTCCGACTGCTTCATCTACGGAGACAGTACCTGTGGTTACTACACCAGTTCCAGATAGCAGTACCTCTTCATCTTCATCAAGTAGTGTTGCAAACTCAAATAGTGGTTCAAGTAACAGCACAGCTGGAGGAGGATCAAGCAGTACACCAGGATCAAGCTTAAGTAACCCTTATCCATGGGGACAATGTACATGGGGAGTTTGGGAATACTTCGGCGGAAGAATTCCAACATATGCTGGAAATGCGGGAGATTGGGTAGTTTATGCTAATAGCGGTCCAGCAGTAGGTACAATTGCCGTCTTCCCTCCAGGTAACCAAGGTGCTGGGGGTGTAGGTCACGTTGCTGTTGTAACAGCTGTAAATGGCAATAAGCTGACTATCTCAGAAACGAACTTCTCAGGTCCTAACGGTGGAGGTTTAGGTATCCGTACTACACGTGAAGTTTCAGCTGCAGGTGTAAGTTTCATTCGTCCTTAAGAAGGGTGGAAAGATGTAATATTAGCTTTTTTAAGCTTTAGACAAAGTTTTACCGCTTTGTCTTTTTTACTACGGATGTACCTCTTGAAAAAGGGGAGGAACGAATATTGAAGAGAAAATCCGAGCGCCTAAAATACTCGGATTTTTATTGTGGTTCTTTCCTTATGATTACCTTTATCAATCGTTGTGCTTTTTAAAATAAAACCGTTCTATTGCAAGAAAGGGCAACAAGACAGGGGGTAAAATATTTTTTGAACCACTGTCTCTAGCTTCTTGCAAACGCCATAAAAGTTTGAATTTAAAGTATCTATCGTTTTGGAGTCGTCGACTTTATCAGAAACTCCACCTGATATAAGCAAAGGACAATCATATAGCATTATCCATGAAATGAGTAAATGCTGTAAAGAATGGCTTAAACTCCCTGTTTTGCAGAACTTTTATCAAAGAAAAATTTAAGATTTTCTCTGATAATGTGCACATGCTACAGAAGATAAGAAAATGCTGCTTCCCCTAAGATATAAATCAAAAAAGTAAAAATGAGGTTAATTGGAGCTAATGCCATTAATGTAATGGTATTTGTCGCTATTTTACTCCTCTTTTTAGCGCCTTATGAAAAAAAGAAGAAACAATAAGAAACGAACTTAAATAAAAGTGTAACTAAAATGTTACAAAGTAGCTATGTGGTCGTGATACAATATAATATGTTACCAAACTAACCTAGGGAGGCAAAATTAAAGATTTTATGAAGAAAAAACTTATTACAGCGTTGATGCTTTCGACAGTCGTACTGACGGCGGGTGCACCACTTGCTGCTGTAGAGGCTGATACCACAGATTCGAAGATTGCACAGCAAGATTCAAAGATTGCGAGTGCTAAAAGTGAAGCTGCTAAGGCACAGTCACAAGTAGATGCTATCCAGTCACAGGTGAGCACTTTAAAATCAAAGCAATCATCAATGACTAAAAAAGTTAATGAGTTGATGGCTCAACAAAAAGAGCAATCTCAACAGATTCAAAAGTTGAGCAAAAGTATTAAAGAACGTAATACAGCGCTTGAAGCGCAAGCGCGCAGCGCACAAACAGATGGCTCAGCTACAAGCTATATGTCTGCTATATTGGATTCAAAATCACTGACAGATGCGATTCAAAAAATGACAGCTATGGCAACTGTTGCCGGTGCGAATAAGTCAATGATTGAGCAACAACAAGCTGATCAAAAGGATATCCAAAATAAGTTGGCAGATAATCAAAAGAAATATGCTGAGGCAACACGTCTTCAACAAGAGTTGGATTCACAAGCAGATGAGTTGGCAACTCAAGAAGCAGCTCTCAAAGTTGCGCAGTTGGATTATCAGGCAACAGTAGCAACTGAAGAAGGTAAGAAACAAGACTTGCTGAACCAAAAAGCGGCCGCAGAAAAAGCAGCCCAAAAAGCTGCTGAAGCTCAAAAAGCAGCAGCAGAGAAGTCTGTAGTTGTCCAACAAGAGCAAGCGGTGAAAAACAACACTGCTGCTGGACCTTCAGCACCAGCTACAAATGGAACAGGAGGAAATAACAACACCTCTACACCTACTCCAACACCAGTACCAACGCCAGATCCGGTAAAACCAGTAAGTCCTTCTGGTAAAAATCCATACCCTGCAGGTCAATGTACAGCCTTTGTATGGGATTATTTTGGTGGAAAGATACCAACGTATATGGGAAATGCAGGTGACTGGGTAGCTTATGCTAACAGTGGTCCTGCAGCAGGTACTATTGCTGTATTCCCTCCAGGTAATCAGGGTGCAGGAGGCGTAGGTCACGTTGCTGTCGTCCTTTCTGTATCTGGTTCAAAAATGACAGTTATCGAAGGCAACTTTAACGGTGGTTGGGGGACAACACGTGAATGTTCAACAGCTGGCGTAAGTTTCATCCGTCCTTAATAAACAATTGAAACAAAATACAAGCTTCGGTTTGTATTTTTTTTAGTGAAATTATTAGCGTTTAGCACTCTATAATATGGAGTGCTAATTTTTTTGCCAAATGCTTTAAAAAATGCTAAAATATATTATAGTAGCTGAAAAAATAGGCTACTTCTAGAGAGTGCTCGTTTGAAAAATCGAGTGATACTCTTAATATTCCATGTCAAGAAGGTTAATATATATGAATAACACAGAATTTTACGAACGTCTCGGTGTGGATAAAAATGCCAGCCAAGACGAAATTAAAAAAGCTTATCGAAAACTATCCAAAAAATACCATCCAGATATCAACAAAGATCCGGGTGCAGAAGATAAATATAAAGAAATTCAAGAAGCTTATGAAACATTAAGTGATGAAGAAAAACGTGCCAACTATGACCAATATGGTACAGCAGGAGCTAATGCTGGCTTTGGCGGTCAGGGAGGTTTCTCTGGCTTTGATGGTTTCCAAGGTGCAGGTGGTTTTGGTGGCTTTGAAGATATTTTCTCAAGTTTCTTTGGAGGCGGCGGAGCTCAAGTTAATCCTAATGCACCTCGTCAAGGGGATGACTTACAATACCGCATTAACTTAACATTTGAAGAAGCAATCTTTGGGGTCGAAAAAGAAATCAAGTATCATCGTGAAGAACTTTGTCATACTTGTGCAGGTTCAGGTGCCAAACCAGGGACACATCCTGAAACATGTCATAAATGTCATGGTCGAGGACAAATACAAGTTGTTCGTGACACACCATTAGGCCGTATGTCAACAAGTGCTGTCTGCGATGTTTGTCACGGAACAGGTAAAGAAATCAAGTCTCCTTGTCCAACATGTCACGGAACAGGTCATGAAAAGCTGGCACATACTGTTAAGGTAAAAGTACCAGCAGGTGTAGAGTCAGGTCAACAGATGCGTTTACAAGGTCAAGGTGATGCAGGAACAAATGGAGGACCTTACGGAGATCTTTATGTTCGTTTCCAAGTTTCTGCCAGCGACAAGTTTGAACGTGATGGCAGTGAAATCTACTACAAGATGCCATTGAGTTTTGTTCAGGCTGCTTTAGGTGATGAGGTTGAGGTTCCAACTGTTCATGGAAATGTGAAGTTGAAGATTCCAGCTGGTACACAGACGGGTACAAATTTCCGACTTAGAGGTAAGGGAGCACCGAAGTTACGCGGCAGTGGTCAAGGTGACCAACACGTTGTTGTTAACATTGTAACGCCTGAAAAATTGAATGAAGCTCAGCGTGATGCATTGCGTGATTTTGCTAAAGCAAGTGGACAAAAGATCTCAGAGCAGAAAAAAGGTTTTTTCGATAAATTTAAATAAAAGTTATCTAAGTACACAAAGTCAAGAAGCTCCAACCGGGGCTTCTTTTCTTCATGTCTAAAGCCAAGCCCCAAGCCAAACCACCCACCCTTTTCTCATCAAACACTCATTTCATTTGACCTTTTTTTTTTTATACTATAGACTCAGAAAGTAAATGTAACATTAGAAATGCAAATGTAATGAAAAATCTAAACCACACGTTACGTCAAAGGAGGAGTTTATGACACCAGAAAAGAAAAACCAGCGGCGGCTGCGCAACCTCGCGCTCCTGTCCCTCTTATTGCTCTTGGTAGGCGGCACCTTCGCCTTCCAAGCCTTCAACCAGCGGGCCATCAATGACCGGCTCCGAGAAAACATCCCCGGAGGCCGCGTCCACGACTACTACAACCGAGACACGGAAAACAAGGACGTCTTTGTGGAGAACTATGGCAATGTGCCCCTCATGGCCCGTATCCGCCTCTCCGAGTTCATGGAGAAACGCTCAGTAGGAGATACAGACTTCACCCCTTAGTGAACGGCACCATCCGTGACCAAGTGGACACTTGGACGGTCATGCGTCCCTCAGAGAACAACCTGAACATCCGTGTAGATGACTCGGCAGCCTTCAACACCTACTCTAACCTGACCTTTGGTTGGAGCCGTTCAGGTCAAGAAGCCCCATGGTTCATGCCGACCTTCAACCGGGACAACCAAGACCTGATGACCGCCTCTGCAGGACATGCCCGTGACTGGGTCACAAGCACAGCCACAGACGGGGTAACAGACGGCGCCACTCACCCCGGAGACGGTACAGATGCCTACTGGTCCTCTGGCGACAGCTTTGACAACAGCGGTCCAGTTTGGCCGGGAGAAGAAGTCACCCATGATGTGGCTCAAAATCTACAACAAGAGCGTGCCCCGATGACCATCAGCCAGTGGGCAGCCTTGCCTAATAACCTGAAAGTTGGGAACTTCTGGGTCATCGACCACCAAACAGGCTGGGCCTACTGGGCCAATCAACTCCAAGCAGGAGAGACCACTTCTTGCCTCTTGGATGCGGCTCAGATGACCGCAGCAGCAAACAATATTCCGGGAGAATATTACTACGGTATCCATGTGGACGGGCAACTGATTAGTCCTGACCGTATCAATGACTTCTTAGCTGCAGATGGAAGCTTTACCCACCATGATGACTTGTCAGACTTCCTGACAGCCGTACAGAACGGTTCCATTGATAACAACTGGGGGAACCCGGGACCAGAGGAGAATGTCCAACCCGACCAAATCAACTTTAGCCTCATGGCACCGGGGACCATCTTTACTATGGCTAATGAGCGGTACCGTTATTTGGAGAATATGGGGAACCGTAACCATATGATTATCCGTAATAGTGTATTTATAAATGTTGCTTTTCCTAACACAAATCAGCGTCTTACCGACTATTATAATAATCTTGATTCATCGGTTCAATCTATGATACAACCTGTATCTATACCATCTCCAGCACCTAGTGTAGCGGATGGAGATATTATTTTTACAGGCAATCGTTGGCTACCTACAAATCTCCATGATTTTCCCGATGTAGCGGCTGATGTGACTCAGGTTGATTCAAGTGGTAGTCGCCAAGCCTTTGTTCTCTCCTTAGCAGATGTTGCTCGTCTATCAGGACCAGGCCGTGCTTTTCCTAATCATGCAGAACGCGGTCTTCCTGTTGATGATACTTGGGCTTGGCTTCGGACTCCTGGAGCTCATCCGGGTTACATGTGGTCTGTTCTGGCGAATGGAGCTGTAACTGGATTCCGCGATGTAAATCATAATGTTTGGTATGGAGGACTGCGCCCGGCCCTCATCGTTCGTCAATAAAACTCCAAATACAGCTGGCGTATAAGCTTAAGTAAATATGTAAAGAAAAAAAGTCCTCAATATACATGAATGCGATATTGAGACCTTTTTTATTTTATAGCTGGTAATTTTACTTTGCTTAAAACTCTTTAAACAAAAAAACATAAGCATTATTGGAGTTTCTCATCAAACCTAAAGTTTTGACCCAGTGCATCCTTGGTTGTTGTGTAAGACCTAAACTTATAAATCAGAGGGCGCCATCTATCAACAATAATACGCTCATTCTTTGTCAGAAGAGAGTCGGTTATAGGAATGATTTGCTAGGTATTCTTTAAATAGAAAAAGAAAATCCATATAATTAAGGCAGTTGAGGGAAGTAATTTCCCAATCCCCTCTAAATAAAAAGTTAAAAATAATAGTCCGAGAAAGATTAGTCCCAAGCCCCATGCGTACAGTAAGAAGAACTTAGAAATTTTCTTATTTTGTCTCCGTCTTCTAGAAATTAAAGGTTTTACTACAAATTCGTTAGCCCCAAAATAGTAGGCGCCCAAGCAAAACATAAGTATGAGAATAAGTACAAGTGTAGACATAAAAATAATCCTATTTAGAGATTTTTTCTGAATATTTATTGATGATTCTATCAATTTTCCTACGCACTGTCAATCTTGTTTAAGTTCGCCATGAGAAAAATGGGTTCCTATGTATGGGTTTGGAAAAATTATAAGATAATCGATGAATACAGGGAGAGCTATTCTGGGCTAAAAAGAGTTTGTTACAGTAATTGAGTAAGGAAGGGAGAAAAGTAAAGAGAAATGTTATAATAAATGTATGAAACTTGTGAATTATAAACCAGACTATCTTTTAGAAGCTGTGTATAACTTGGATGTGGAAAACTTAAAGAAGAAGGACATTCGAGGAATCATGGTTGATTTAGACAATACACTTATTGCTTGGAACAATCCAGATGGTACACCAGAGCTGCATCACTGGCTAAAAACTATGCGAGAAAATGATATAAAGGTCATTGTTGTCTCCAATAATAAACACGAAAGAGTTCAGCGCGCAGTTGCTAAATTTGATGTTGACTTTGTATCACGGGCGATGAAACCCTTTGCGTGGGGAATTCACAAGGCACTGACTAAACTTGAAGAGGAACCGGACCATGTGATTATGGTTGGTGACCAGCTGATGACTGATATTCGGGCTGCCCATCGTGCAGGCGTGCGTAGCATTCTAGTCAAACAGTTGGTTGCCTCTGATGCCTGGAGTACTAAATTTAACCGTTGGCGTGAACGGCGAATGTGGAAAAAATTAGTTCGAAGATACGGGCAGCCGGAGTGGAAAAAAAGGCTATGACCTGTGTTGTGCAGTTTTTTATGCTATTGTTTCAGAGATTTTCCACTGAATTTTTTGATTTATCCCAAGTTTTCCACAGTTTTACACACCTTATTCACAAAAGTGTGGAAAACTGTGAATAAAAATGTGGAAAAAGGAATAAATTTGACTACTTTGAGATGAAATATCAAAAAAACGCTTAACTACAGCATTTTTGTGCATGTAGTAAGGCGTTTTTTTTAAGCTTTAGGGACTGATGTAACATTTGTTTTTAGGTTATTCTTTTTACATTAATCCACGTTCTTTATACCACTTATCCGGTTGCCAAATCCAATGCCTACCATCTTTTTCGAGAAGATCAAAGGCTTCTTGAGGTCCCATGGTAGCTGCTGGGTATTTAGGCAACTCGTGATGTGCCTTGTCCCAAGCTTGACGAATAACATCAATCAGCTCCCAAGAACGAGAAACTTCCTCCCAATGTGAAAAGTTCGTTCCGTCTCCATTGAGAACATCAAGAATTAATTTCTCATAAGCCTCAGGAGAATTTCCTAGGATTGTAGCATCGTGCCGATAGCCCAACTTGATAGGAGCAATATTAAATCCTTGCCCGACCTCTTTACCATTAACAGTAAGAGAGAATCCTTCTGTAGGCTGGATATAGATAGTGAGTACATTTTCTTCAAGAGTTGTTTCAAAGATATTGTTAGGGTCTTGTTTGAAGACGATATTGATGCGTGTTCCTTTTTCTGTCAAACGCTTTCCACTTCGGACATAGAAAGGAACACCGGCCCAGCGTTCATTGTCAATGAGGAACTTTCCTGCGACAAAGGTCTCAGTGTTAGAGTCCGGTGCAACAGAAGGCTCAGAACGATATGCTGGGAATGCTTTTCCGTCAATTGTCCCTTCAACATATTGTCCTGGGATAAATGCCTCCAGAGCTTCCTGCTCAGAGTATTGCCTAATGCTATGTAGGGCTTTAACTTTTTCTGCCAGGATGCTCTCTTGTGTAAAGGACTTGGGTTTTTCCATAGCGAGCAGAGCTAGAACCTGCAAGACATGATTTTGAATCATATCTTTGAGCGCACCACTTGTTTCATAGTAGCCGCCACGATCTTCAACTCCGATGCTTTCAGCAAATGTAATCTGTATATTGTCGATGTGGTCTTTGTCCCATATTGACTCAAACATTTGGTTGGCAAAACGGATAGCTGAAACAGATTGGATCATTTCTTTTCCAAGGTAGTGATCGATGCGGAAGGTTTGATCTTCTCTAAAGACATCTTTCAGTGCAGTATTCAGTGCTTGGGCTGTTTCTAAATCACTTCCGAAAGGTTTTTCGATAATGACGCGTTCAAAGCCTTTCCCTGTCAGAATCTTTTCTGATTTGAGATGGTTAGCAATGATTGAGAAAAATTGCGGCGCCATAGCCAGATAGAAGACCTGATTACAGTTGGTATTATACTTTTCTCGGAGTCGATCTCCAAGCTCTTTGAGGGCGTGATAGTGGCTGGTATCATTTACATCATGACTTTGATAGTAGAAATGGCTTGAGAAGTCAGCGAGTTCTTTTTCGTTGTTGCTTAAACCAGATAAAGATTCGATAATGATTTGGCGATAGTACTCATCCGTCCATGGACGGCGCGCAGTACCGATTACTGCAAAATTTTCAGCAATTTCGCCTTTTTTATAAAGTTGGAAAAGGGCGGGGTAAAGTTTACGTTTAGCGAGGTCACCAGTTGCCCCAAACATTGTAAAAAGTACTTGTTTACTCATAAGTTTCTTCTTTCTATTGATTGTCAAACATCATTTTCAGCATAGTCGATATAGGTATCAACATAGTCCAGATAGTCTTTGCTCAGCTGTGCCTTGATATCCTGATATTCAGCTTCTGTATAGTCACGTTCAGCAATTTTAGCACGATAAAAAGGCAAGTTTAATTCTTTTTGGAGTCTCTTTTCAAGCTCTTTGCGATTCATAACGATTCCCTTATATTAGAAAAATTTACTACTAAGAAAATTATATCACAATTGAGTGGCGAACCTTTGAGCTGAGATTCTTTTGAGTTAAAGTGATAAAATAGAGCTATGTCTTTATTAACTTTTACATTCTCCATGCTTTTACTTGGCGTAGTTGCTGGTATTGTAGGAAGTGTTTTAGGTCTCGGCGGTGGAATTATTATTACACCCATTATCACTTCCTTTTTTGGTGTTGATATAAAATATGCGATTGGGGCGAGTATTGTCGCCGTTATCGCTACAAGTTCAGGCGCTGCCATTTCTTATTTAAAGGATGATCTGGTCAATGTTCGGGTCGCCATGTTCTTGGAAATTTTTACCACGATTGGCGGATTACTGGGGGCGATTTTGGCCGGCTTGTTTAATGCTGCGGTATTAAATATCCTTTTTGCTTGTTTATTGATTTTTCAAGCCTACAATATGTGGCGCAAGCTACATCAAGGTGAGAAAGTCTTGCAAAATGTCACCTCAGACAAGTGGGCAGAAAAGATGAAGCTAAATTCCTCTTACTTTGATAAGCAAACAGGAAAAGAAGTCGTGTATCAAGTGGAAAAGGTTCCAGAGGGAGCTTCCATTATGTTTGGTGCAGGAATAGCTTCTGGTCTTTTAGGTATAGGTTCAGGGGCATTTAAGGTTTTGGCAATGGATACAATGATGAAGATGCCACTCAAACCGTCAACGGCAACCTCAAATCTCATGATTGGAGTAACTGCGGCAGCTTCAGCGACGGTCTACTTTTTTAATGGTTACATTAATCCTTCCTTAGCAGGGCCTTTAGCTATAGGTATCGTAGCCGGTGCAGCCATTGGTTCGCGCATCATGCCACATTTGCCTGCTCGGACGATTCGCTTGATATTTATCCCTGTAATTGGTCTTATGGCCCTACAAATGATACTCAAAGGACTTGGTTTATGACGGAAGAAAAAGAAAAATTACTTGAGATTGAACTCAGAATAGGAAAGATTTTAAGGGCGGGTGTATTTGTTAGCTCGGCGGTTATCATTATTGGTTTGGTGATGTTTGTTTTCACAGGATATTCTGGTTATCCAGGGACGACTTATCCACGGGGCTTGTCAGAAATTGCAAGGGGACTTGTTGAATTTAAAGCCTTTGCCTGGCTTATGGCTGGTCTCTTTCTTTTGATTTTGACTCCTATACTTCGTGTGCTGGCCTCTATTTTTGCCTTCGCAAAAGAGGGTGATAAAATGTATATTTTTATCACGATGATGGTACTTGCAGTACTGGTTTTAGCGATTTTTTTAGGACACACAGGCGTGTAAGCTATTTCTTGCAAAACACTATTGAAACTGGTATCATAGGTAGTGCTGGGGGAGTGGTGGAATGGCAGACACGCATGCTTCAGGTGCATGTGCTCGCAAGGGCGTGGGGGTTCAAATCCCCTCTCCCCCATAATCAGTTACAATCTCGCTTGGGCGGGATTTTTTTGTTTAAGAGGTGAAGATATGGTGAGAAGACTGACAAAAGAAGAACTACAGGACTTGATTGATGCCAATCCTCTACGTGGGCTTGCTAATATAGGAGAGGAAGTAGGCTTAACGCGTGTCGGGATTGAAAAATTGCTGAAAAGCTATAAGTTGGAAGATTATCGCAACCAAAAAATAAAAACCTTACGTCGAACAGCAGCAAGGCAAAGAAGATTGAACAAATAAAGGAGAAATCATGGCAAAAATCGGATTTATCGGTACAGGAGTAATGGGCGCAGCAATGGCAGGTCACCTGCTCGATGCAGGCAATGAACTGTTCGTCTATAACAGGACAAAAGCAAAAACAGATGATTTAGTAGCGCGTGGAGCAACTTACTGCGCGACACCCCAAGAGATTGCGGAAGCAGCCGATATTGTTTTTTCTATTGTGGGCTATCCGCAAGATGTTCGCGAAATTTACTTCGGCGAAAAAGGAGTATTTAAGGCGGATATACAAGGCATGTTTTTGGTAGATATGACAACATCAGAGCCAGCTTTGGCACAAGAGATTTATCAGGCTGCAAAAGAAGCGGGAGCTTCGGCTTTAGATGCACCAGTATCAGGAGGAGACATTGGGGCAAAGAACGCCAACTTGACGATTATGGTAGGTGGTGATGAAGAAGCCTATGCGCACCTCTTGCCTTATTTTGAAACTATCGGAAAAACCATCACACGACAAGGTGCAGCAGGAGCGGGCCAACATACTAAAATGGCCAATCAAATTGCCATTGCTGGAACGATGACAGCTATGACAGAACTGATGGTTTATGCAGATAAAGCAGGTTTAGATGTAGAAAAAGTCCTTCAAACAGTAGGAGGCGGCTCTGCAGCCACTTGGTCAATGACTAACTATGCGCCGCGTATTTTACGTGAGGACTTTAGTGCGGGTTTCTTTGTTAAGCATTTTATTAAAGATTTGGGGATTGCTCTATCTGAGGCTGAAAAAATGGGGATTGAACTTCCTGCTACAGCAGGGGCGAAGAAACTTTATGACCGTTTAGCAGAGGAAGGTTATGAAAACGACGGCACACAAGCGCTGATTAAACTTTGGTGGCCAGAAGGCGTAAGACCGAATAAGTAAAAACTATTAAAAATCCACTGGACAGTGAGGTTGCGCCAGTGGATTTTTTTTGAGTCATTTGGGGATTGCGCTTAGCTTTTTAGAGCTTAGAAAAGTGGAAAAGAGCTTTCTTACTTTAGTTTTTTGCAGAACCATTGCTATGTCCAGGTGTTGCATTGAGTCCTTGCGCTTCTCCAATGGTCATATAGGTGTAATTTCCAGGTTTTTTCACCATGCGATAGTATTTGTTAGAGTTACTACGATAGAAAACCATTCCTGGTGCCGCCGTTGTCCAGCCGCCAGAAGTTACTGGAGCACTGTTTGCTGAATTTATTTCGTTTTGTGCTTTTCTTGCAGCCTCTTGTGCAGCTTTTTCCTCTGCTTGACGTTTTGCTTCGGCTTTCTGTGCGGCTTGCTCAGCTGCTTTACTTTCTCTTTGCTTAGCACCTGTTAAGTAGGTTGCTAAATCAGAGTTGGCCTTTTCTACAGCTTTAGATGTCTTCGCTTGGTTGACAGCTTTGACAAGCTTTTGCAATTCGGTCTTATCTGTTGCTTCCGTATAGACTGAAGCTTGTAGTTTTTCAGCTGTTGAAATATTTTCTTGGGCTTTATCCTTGGCGTTTTTGAGGGCGCATGCTTCCTTAACTTCTTGAATACGCAACTTTGCAGTGCTAACTTTTTCGGTTAATTCATTTGCTAAGTCTTTGATTGCATCAGATTTTTTTGCAGCTTTTGTACTTTTGACGAGTTTATCTAATTCATTCCGATTTTCTTTTGGTAAATCCTTGTCTTTAAGAGTTTCTTCTGCTAAATTTAATGCTTCTGTGCGAGAATTATGTGCCTCGACCAAGAACATTTCTTCTTCAAATTTTGATTTATAATCTGAAAAATTTTGATAAGAGTTGGCTTGTTTTTGATAACTTTCAAGCAGTTTTTTGTCTGTTGGTGAAATATTTTTATCCGTTGATAGCGTTTGAGCTTGCTGAAGGAGCTCTTCAATGCTTTGACTTTCTGTAGCGGCTTTCTTAGACAGTGCTTCTAAAGCTTGTGCTTCTTTCTCTATTTTTTGAGGATGAAGCCAAATTTCTTTTATTTTAGCTGTATCAGCAGTTTCTCTCGAAATAGCTTCTGTTGTTTCTTTTGAAACATAACCCTGTTTATTTTGATTGAGGGCTTCTTCTGCTTGAATAAGATGGTTACGTGCTTCATTTAGAGCATTAGCATGGATATAGTAGCCTACAGGCATGCTGAGGCTAAGTACTGCAGCACCAATGAGCAAAACTTTTTTCGTTTTCGTTGTATTTTCTCGGAAGTTTTTTGCTGACGATTCTACAAAGTGATTGAATTTTTTCCGATAACGTTTAAATTTAGTTGGTGATATGGGGTTAAAGTTAGACATCATTACTTCTCTTTGTGATTATTATTTTTTGGATGTTTATAAAAAAATCCCAGCTTGATTTTATCAAAAAAGAAAAACAGCTAAATGTTTTTACAGTATGAGTAATAAAATACACGCAAAAAATGAGCCAAAAGATTTTGATGCTATTCTCAGCTCATTTTAAAATTATTTTGTAATTTTGAAAGTTTTAAACCTTACATCTCCTCCGGCGCTTCAACACCAAGCAGACGCAAAGCTTCTTTTAAGACGATAGCAGTAGCGCTAGCAAGCGCTAAACGTGCTTGAAGTCCCTCGTTTTCCTCGAGAATACGCACATGAGCATAGTACTTATTGAAAGCCTGTGCCAATGAGATAGAGTATTTCGCGATAATAGAAGGTTCATATTTGTCAGCTGCACGCTTAACAACGTTACCAAAGTCTTGGAGTAATTTAACGATTTCCCAAGCTTCTGAAGGAATGTCTTCAATACTAACTTGGCTTGGGACATAGTTGGCTTTACGCAAGATTGAACAGATACGTGCATAGGCATATTGAACATACGGACCTGTTTCACCTTCAAATGAAACCATGTCCTCAAGATTAAAGTCATAGCCATTGTTACGATCAGCTTTCAAGTCGTAGAACTTCACAGCGCCAACTCCAACTTGTTGTGCAACCTGTTCTTTGTTTGGCAAATCAGGATTTTTATCATTGATTTGTTTGAGTGCACGTTCAACGGCTTCGTCAAGAGCAGTTTCGAGTTTAACTACATGCCCTTTACGTGTTGAGAATTTTTTCCCGCCTTGAGTAACCATACCGAAAGAAACGTGGGTCATGTCGTCAGACCAGTCATAACCAGCTTCTTTAAGTACCGCCTTCAACTGCTTGAAGTGGTTTTGCTGCTCGCCACCAACGACATAAAGTGATTTCACAAAGTCGAAAGTTGCTTTACGATACATTGCAGTTGCTAAATCACGTGTGATATACAATGTTGCACCATCAGTTTTCTTAATCAAAGCTGGATTAAGATTGTATTTTTCAAGGTCAACTACCATGGCTCCCTTGGACTCATACATGAGCCCTTTGGATTCTAGGTCTTCGACTACAGCATCCATCTTGTCAGAGTAGAAAGATTCGCCTGTAAAATGGTCAAAGTCAATACCTAATTTTCCATAGATGCGGTTAAACTCAATCAAGCTGACATCAGAGAACCATTTCCAGATGCGGAGGGCTTCCTCGTCCCCTTGTTCCATTTTAAGAAACCAAGCACGACCTTCTTCGTCAACAGAAGGATCTTCTTTTGCTTCGGCATTAATTTGGACATAGAGTTTCAGCAGCTCGTCAATAGGATTTGCGGTAATTGTTGCTTCATCACCATATTTTTTATAGGCTGTGATTAGGAGACCAAATTGTTTACCCCAGTCCCCCAAGTGATTAATCTTGATGGTGTTGTAACCAATCTTTTCGTAAATTTTTGAAAGCGAATCCCCAATAACTGTTGAACGCAAGTGCCCAATAGAGAAAGGTTTCGCGATATTTGGAGCTGACATGTCAATAGGAACATTAGCACCGTGGCCGATGTTTTGGTCACCATAGTCTTCTTTTTCAGTGATGACTTCATTGATGACTGCTGTAGCAACAGCTTTCTTGTCAAGGAAGAAGTTCACGTAAGGACCAGTAGCAACTACTTTATCAAAGCCAGTAGCATCAACGTTCTCAGCGATTTCACCAGCAATAACTTGTGGAGCTTTACGCATGGACTTTGCTAAACTGAAAGCTGGAAATGCGATATCTCCCATTTCTGATGATTTTGGTTTTTCAAGCAAATTTTCGATTTGTTCAAGTTCAAGCGCACCGTCAAGGGCGGTGAACAAAGATTTTGCTGCTAATAGTTTTTCATTCATAGAATAATTATACCATAATAGAAATAAAAAAGTATAGTGCTTGAGGTGGTGTTTTTAAGGTATGTAAGTTGAATGAGTCAAAGAATTACAGGATGAAGTGCTTTTTTGTTTTCATGCATGTTTTTTAGAAAAACCATGAATTTTTTCGGCTGTTAAAAAGAATAATTTAAGTTTTTGTGTATTTTTATGCAATTTTAGAAGGGGGAGAAATAAAGAAAAGCGGTGAGCGCTGATATTGTAGGTTCTTCTCCTTATATTTTGTTGAGTATTTTTATGCTATAATAGGTGCATGAAAAGAGAAGAACGATTAGACTTAATTAAACAGATTATCTCTGAAAATCAGATTGCGACACAAGAAGAATTACAAAGTGTTTTGGAGTCAAAAGGGGTAAAGATTACTCAGGCAAGCTTATCGCGTGACATTCGTGAGTTACACATCATAAAAAAGCGTGAGGGAGGGAAGAGCTTTTATGTTTTTTTAACAGAGCTCAATGCACCTTCACAATCCTTATTGCAACAATATTTTAGCAATTTTGTTTTAAAAGTCTCCTTTGCCAGTGTTAATGTGGTTGTACACACGCACTTGGGGGAGGCAGATCTTTTAGCTAATGCTTTTGATGATGAAAAGCGTCCCGAGATTTTAGGAACCTTAGCCGGTGCAGATACCCTACTTTTAATCTGTAAAGATGAACAGGCAGCTCGTGATTTGGCTTTGGAGATTGAAGATGCCCTATAAAACAAGCAAAGAAAAATTGATTGCTCAAATTCTTGACTTGGATTATGTAAAGAGCTTTCAAAAAGCTGAAACAGCCCTACAGGCAGAAAAGGGACTTTTTGAGCAGCAAAAGAAAATGAAAGAGTTACAGAAAGAAGCTGTTCTCTATCAAAAAATAGGTAAAAAACAGGCCTTTAGAGAAACTTCGAGTACCGCACAAAGTATACATGAATCCTTGAAAAATGAACCATTAGTCGAGGATTATCTCCTAAAAATGCAGCCTGTTGATGCCCTTTTGCAATACGTTACAGGAGAAATAGAAAGAAAAGTCAATGAGGCTTTGGAAAGATGAATATTTAAAATAAAGGTCTTCAGGGCCTTTTTTTGTTTTAGCTTTGCCCTTAATCCGTATGTTATAATGGAAATAAAGAATTTTCAAAGGAAAGAAGAATAACATGGCTGAAAAAATTTCACCAGGAATGCAGCAATATCTTGATATCAAAGCTGATTATCCAGATGCTTTCTTGCTCTTTCGTATGGGAGATTTTTATGAACTTTTTTATGAAGATGCGGTAAATGCAGCGCAAATTTTAGAACTTTCTCTCACCTCGCGGAATAAGAATGCAGAAAATCCTATCCCAATGGCTGGTGTGCCCTATCATTCAGCAGATCATTATATTGAGCAATTAGTCAGTCTGGGACATAAGGTTGCTGTTGCCGAGCAAGTGGAAGATCCTAAAACTGCGGTGGGTATTGTTAAACGTGCCGTAACGCAAGTTATCACACCAGGAACGGCTGTTGATGTCGGGCAAACAACAGACAATAATTTTTTAGTCGCTCTTGACAAGGGAGATGAAAAGTATGCCCTGGCTTACATGGATTTATCAACGGGAGAATTTAAAGCAACCCAACTTTCAGATTTCTCGACAACTTTGAGTGAAATTTCCTCGCTCAAAGCGCGTGAGATCGTGGTGGGTTACGCGTTAAAGGCTGATGATAGACAAATCTTTGAGAAGCAAATGAATCTGATGGTTTCTGAGCAATTTGACTTTGAGGATATCCATTCGTCACTTTCAAGGCTTGAAAATCAAGTCGCTTCCAAGCTCTTGGCTTATGTCAAGCGTACACAGTTACGAGATTTGAGTCATTTGCAAGAAGTTGAGCATTATGAAATAAAAGATTTCCTACAGATGGATTTTGCGACAAAGTCTTCTCTTGAGTTAACAACAAATAAACGTGAAGGAAAGAAACATGGGACGCTTTATTGGTTGCTTGATGCGACTAAGACAGCCATGGGAACACGTTTGCTTCGTAGTTGGCTAGAGCGTCCTTTGATTTCCTCCAGTGAAATCACAAAACGTGCGGATATTGTGCAGCTCTTTTTGGACAATTTCTTTGAACGTGCGGATTTGATTGAGGCTCTTAAGGGGGTGTATGACTTAGAACGTCTTGCATCCCGCGTGTCTTTTGGTAAAGTTCTTCCAGTTGATTACTTGCAGTTAGAAAACTCTCTGTCAAATATCCCAGGGATTAAAAATGTCCTGTTGGCTATGAAGAATTCAGCCCTAGAACCACTGATTTCCCAGCTGGATGAAATCCCAGAGCTTATCCGTCTCATACATAATGCCATTGATGAATCGGCACAGCGTGTGATTACTGAAGGTGGTGTGATTAAGACGGGCTATAATGAACAACTGGATAAATACAGGGAAGCCCTCGCAAACGGGACTTCTTGGATAGCAGAACTTGAAGCCAAAGAAAAGGAAAAAACAGGTATCTCAACGTTACGTATTGACTTTAATCGCAAAGACGGTTACTATTTCCATGTTACTCAAAGTCAACTGGCCAGTGTTCCAGAATACTTTTACCGAAAAGCCACGTTGAAAAATTCAGAGCGCTTTGGTTCAAAAGAATTGGCTGAAATTGAAGAAATAATGTTGGAAGCGCGTGAAAAATCAAGCGTTTTAGAATATGATCTCTTTGCGCAAGTCCGTACAGAAACAGAGCAGTATATTTCACGTTTACAAAAAGTGGCGAAAGCCATTGCGAGCATTGACTGTCTACAAAGTTTGGCAACAATTGCTGAAAAATACCAGTATGTCCGTCCGGTTTTTACACAAGAGCGTCAAGTGAATATTGTTAATGGTCGTCATCCAGTTGTTGAGAGTGTTCTTGGTGCACAAGAATATGTCCCCAATGATATCAAGCTTCCTGAAGAAACAGCTATCCAGCTTATCACAGGACCAAACATGTCGGGGAAATCGACCTATATGCGGCAATTTGCAATGATTGTGATTATGGCACAAATAGGTTCATTTGTCCCAGCAGAGTTGGCTGAGCTCCCTGTTTTTGATGCAATTTTTACGCGCATCGGAGCAAGTGATAATTTGATCTCGGGTGAATCCACTTTTATGGTTGAGATGATGGAAGCTAATCATGCGATTCAGCATGCTACGGCGCATTCCTTGATTATTTTTGATGAGCTTGGACGTGGGACAGCAACATATGACGGGATGGCTCTCGCTCAGGCGATTATTGAGTACATTCATGACAATATTCATGCGAAGACGCTTTTTGCTACACACTACCACGAGTTAACAGATTTATCTGGGAGCCTTGAGGGGTTAGAGAATGTTCATGTTGCGACCTTGGAGAAGGGGGGAGATGTGACTTTCTTGCACAAAATAGCAGAAGGCCCAGCAGATAAATCGTATGGTATTCATGTTGCCAAAATTGCAGGTTTGCCGGCTCGCTTATTAGAGCGTGCGGACATCATCTTACAAAAACTGGAGAACAAACCGGTTGTGCGTCAAGCCTCTGAGGAAGAAAAAGAGCAGTTGAGTCTTTTTCCAGTTGAAGATAATCATCAAGAAATTATTGAAAGATTAAGAGAGATAAATTTGGACAATATGACTGCACGGGAAGCCCTGAACTTTTTGTGGGACCTCAGAGATGATTTGTAAGATTTTGCTTTTTTATGGTAGAATTACAGGGATAGATTGAATTTATAAGGAGAGAGATATGGAAAAAGATGAAATTAAGGACTTAGAAACGACAGAGGCCTCAGAAACCATAACAGATAAGAGAGAAGAAGTCGATACTGAAGTGAGTGAGAGAGAAAACTCAGAAAATGAGCAAGAGGAGCTTGTACTCTCAACGGTGGACGAACTAGAGAAGGTTGAGGAAGAAACAAGAGAAGAACCTCAGGTTGAAGTGGTTTTAGAAGAGGAAGAAGAAGTTCCAACGGTAGAAACAGCTGCTGGAAGAACAAGTGTTGAGCCCTCTCAAGATTCACAAAGCACTTATGCAGATGAGCCATTTTTGGCAGATAATCAAGTGAAATCAAAAATAGCTACTAAGTGGAATTGGGGAGCAATGGCGCTGCCTGTCTTCTTTGGTATTGCCAATCGTTCTTACCTGGGCTTGTTGAGCTTGCTAGTTATTGTGCCAGGTATTGGCTGGATTTTTGGTATTGCTTGGGCTATCGTCTTTGGTATCAACGGTGAGCGTTGGGCACTCCAAAATCCAGATAATCGTTATCGTGATGAAGAAGAATTTCGTAAAATTATGGATGGTTGGAATCGTGCAGGTTTAGTCGCCTTTATTATCGGTGTTGCAGCCGTAATCTTTATGCTACTTTTCTTTATCATGCTTGGTGCAGCAATATTTAGTAGTATTGATCAATTTCAATATTAAGCTAAATAAAATATCTAATAAGACCTCTCCAGTGTATCTTCGGAGGGGTTTTCTTTGTTACCAAAGGACCAAACACAAAGACTTTTGTCCTTTAAAGTATGCTATAATAATACTGACTATAAAAAATAGCATTTGCTTGGTTAGGAGGCCTGTATAAGTGGGAAAAATAATCGAACTTGATGAATCTCTGGCTAATCAAATAGCAGCTGGGGAAGTTGTCGAGCGTCCTGCTAGCGTTGTAAAAGAGCTAGTGGAAAACTCAATCGATGCTGGGGCTTCACGAATCATTGTGAAAATTCAAGAGAGTGGCTTACGTCTCATAGAGGTTGTTGATAACGGTTCTGGCATTGAAAAAGAGGATGTAGCCAAGGCTTTGAAACGCCATGCGACAAGTAAAATAAAAGACAAGGCGGATCTTTTCAAGATTCGTACTTTGGGTTTTCGCGGAGAAGCTATGCCCTCGATTGCTTCAGTCAGTGAGTTTTCTATAGAAACGAGTGTAACTGGAGAAGAGTCTGGTACGCGCTTGGTGAGTCATGGTGGAAAAGTGGATACTCTGGAAGATATTGCAAAACGAGAGGGCACAAAAATTACTGTCCAAAATCTTTTTTATAACACGCCTGCTCGTTTGAAATATATTCGTTCCTTGCAAGCCGAACTCAGCCACATCACGGATGTGATTAATCGGCAAAGCATGGCTCACCCTGAGGTTTCTTTTGCCTTGATTAACGAAGGGCGAGAATTGATGAAGACGGCAGGAAATGGTGATTTACGCCAAGTTATTGCGAGTGTCTATGGTTTGCCCACAGCGAAGAAGATGCTAAAAGTTGAGGCGGAAGACCTAGATTTTAGGATTTCGGGTTATGTGAGTTTACCAGAGCTTACACGCGCAAACCGTAATTATATTACTTTGATGATAAACGGTCGCTTTATCAAGAACTTTTTGCTTAATAGAGCAATCATTGAAGGTTATGGGAATCGTTTAATGGTTGGTCGCTTCCCGATCGTTGTCTTATCGATTGAGATTGATCCTCAGCTAGCTGATGTTAATGTTCACCCTACTAAGCAGGAAGTTCGCTTATCTAAAGAGCGTGAGCTGATGCGTTTGATTACAGAAGCTATTCAAAACGTTTTTGTTGAGGAAACGTTAATTCCTGATGCTTTAGAAAATTTGTCTTCCCGTCTCGTAAAACATGAAGACAGGCAAGAAACATTGCCAGAGAACAAGACAGCTAATCTTTACTACGATAAAGTGAGGCAAGATTTCTTTGTTGATACACATCAGGTTCGGGAGGAAAGTACCTTATCTCAAGTTGAACCTGTAGCCCCGCCAGAAACAGAAAAGGTAGTAGAACGTTCAATTTTTGAAGAACAAGAAGCACCAAGAGAGGAAAAGCCAGCAGAAAGTTTAGAGAAAGCAGAAAGAAAGCAAGCCTTTCCAGATTTAGAATATTTGGCACAACTGCACGCTACTTACTTACTCTGTCAGGCTGAGGATGGGCTTTATATCATTGACCAACATGCCGCCCAGGAACGTATTAAATATGAATACTGGCGTGAAAAAATTGGCGAGGTGAGCATGGATCAGCAGATACTGCTTGCGCCTTACATCTTTAGCTTGCCAAAGCATGATTTCTTGATGTTTTTAGATCGGAAAGGGGCTTTAGAAGAAGCGGGTATCTTCCTCGAAGAGTACGGAGAAAATCAGCTAATCCTAAGGGAACATCCCACATGGCTTCAGGAAAGTGATTTGGAAGAAACAGTTTACGAGATGATTGACGAGATTCTTTTGACCAAAGAGTTTTCAGTTAAAAAATATCGTCATGAACTGGCAACGATGGTAGCTTGCAAGAGCTCAATTAAGGCTAATCATCCTTTGGATGCGGCGTCAGCGCGTGCTTTGGTAGCAGAACTGGCAACTTGTGAAAATCCATATTCTTGCGCGCACGGACGTCCAACGATTGTTCACTTTAACAGTGGGGATATGGAAAAAATGTTCCGTCGCCGTCAAGAAGCACATCTCTCCAAAGCAGCCAGCTGGAAAAATTTAAATTAAAAAATAGGATAGGAAAATGACAACTTTATACATGGTAGTCCCTTGTTATAACGAGGAATTGGTGCTTGATGAAACATCTCGTCGCCTTGAAGAAAAATATAGGGCTTTAAAAGCAGCCGGAAAAATCGATGAGAAGAGTCGTGTTGTTTATGTTAATGATGGCTCACGTGATAAAACTTGGGAAAAAATTCAAGAAAAACATGCGGCAAATCCGATATTTAGTGGGATTAATCTTTCGCGAAATAGAGGGCATCAAAATGCGCTTTTAGCGGGCTTGATGCAGGTTAAAGACTTAGCTGATGCTGTAATTTCGATGGATGCGGATCTGCAAGATGATATTGATGCTATTGATGCGATGCTTGAAGAGTATGAAAAAGGTTATGAGGTCGTTTATGGTGTACGTGATAATCGTGATACAGACACAGCTTTTAAACGTCGTACGGCACTTGCTTTTTACGGTTTGATGAAAAAGTTAGGCAGTGAGTCAGTACCTAACTCAGCAGATTTTCGTCTTATGAGTCGCCGAGCTTTGAACGGTTTGGCTGCATATGGTGAGGTTAATCTCTTTTTACGTGGCATGGTACCACTCGTGGGATACAAGTCAACCAATGTTTATTATAAACGTGGGGAGCGCTTTGCGGGTGAAAGTAAGTACCCGCTTAAAAAGATGATAAGTTTTGCAATTGATGGTATCACTTCGACATCTGCAACGCCTATGCGTTTTATCTTCTGGACGGGTTTGACAATGTTTATGCTGGCCTTTGTTGCAGGCATCTACGTTGTGATTCGCCACTTTGCTGGGGGATTCCCTACAACAGGCTGGGCTTCTATCATTGTGGCCATTATTGGTCTGGGGGGGATTCAGCTTTTGGCTCTTGGGATTATCGGAGAATATATCGGTAAGATTTTCCTTGAGGTCAAGGCACGTCCGCGTTTTATCATCCAGGATTTTATCAATAAAGAAAGTGATGAAGACTAATGTATGAATACTTTCAAGGCCAGTTGGTCAAAATCACGCCGACCTACATTGTAGTAGATGTTGCGCATGTGGGCTATTTGATTAATGTGGCCAATCCTTATGCCTGGTCTAATCTGATGAACCAAGAAGTAAAAATCTATGTCCATCAAGTGATTCGCGAAGATGCACACAGCCTGTATGGTTTTACTGATGAGGCAGAAAAATCCTTGTTTTTGCGCTTAATTAGTGTATCGGGTATCGGTCCTAAGTCAGCTTTAGCTATTATCGCAGCAGATGATAATACAGGACTGGTTCATGCTATTGACAGTAGTGATATCAAATACTTGACCAAGTTCCCAGGGGTTGGTAAAAAGACAGCGATGCAGATGGTGCTGGATTTGGCAGGTAAGTTTGATGCAAGAGCTTCGGCGGAAATGGTGAAGGCGACAGCCAAGGATGAGAATCTTGCGCTGACGGAAGCTATTGAAGCCTTGCAAGCTTTAGGTTATAAGGCAACAGAACTCAAAAAGATTCAAAAGAAACTTGAAGCAGAAGTTGATCTGACCAGTGAAGAGTATATTAAAGCCGCGTTGAAGCTCATGATGAAGTAGTGCCCTAAAGAACCATAAAATAAGAGAAGAGGCTGATCAGCCTCTTTTTCTATTCTGATATCGTTTTGATTTTGATAAGAAAAAAATTATAATTATATCATACGAATGTTATTTAGTTTACAGGGAGATAACGAAACTCTTGACGAGGTAAAAGCAATGACCTATAATCAGACAGCAGAGCAGAGCAGAGCAGAGCAGAGCAGAGCAGAGCAGAGCAGAGCAGAGCAGAGCAGAGCAGAGCAGAGCAGAGCAGCTAAGCAAGCGGTAGATTTCCGTCTTTTTTCGCATACACCAATACGTCCTGGATAAAGGGCGTTTTTTGCTGTGCTGCTAGCTATTGTGCCTAAAGGCACTAATGCTAGACGGCAAGTCCTATGGGACCTTGCCTAAGCACTGCATTAGTGAAAAATCAAAAAATAATCGTTTTTGATTTTTCACGTCATGTTTAAATCAAAATGGAAGTATGAGGAAAAATAAATGAATAAGGAACAAAAAAGAAAACTGGGTGTTATAGCAGTTTTAGGACTCACCTTGCTTGTCGGTGGAACCTTTGCCTTCCGCTCTTTTGAGCAACAGGCTATCAATGACCGTGAGCGTGAACACAATGTCAATGTCGGCGGACGTGTCCACGATTACTATAACCGAGACACGGAAAACAAGGACGTCTTTATCGAAAATTATGGCGAGCGTCCAATCATGGCACGTATCCGCCTGTCCGAGTTTCTGGAAACTCGGCAACGAAATGAAGATAATTTTACACCTTTAGTGAGTGGAACCAGTCGTGAAAATGTCGGCTCTTGGACCCGCTGGATACCAAGCGCTACAGATATAAATGACCGCGCCAATAACAATGCGTCCAATGCTTTTGACCGCTACTCTCAGTTAAGCTTTGGCTGGAGCAGGGAGGGACAAACTGCACCTTGGTATCTCCCAACTTTTAACCATGATAACTTAGATCAGAGGACAGCTGCCGCAGGACATGCCCGTGACTGGATTGCAGGTGGCGGAGCTACAGATGGCAGTACCGACGGGACGACTCATCCCGGTGAGGGAACAGATGGCTTCTGGTCGTCAGGTACAAGCTACACGAACGGCAGTCAAAGCATCACATGGCCTGGCTCTGCAACAGCGACACGAACCACAGCACAAAACCTCGAGCAAGAGCGTGCCCCGATGACGATAGAGCAATGGGAAACTCTCCCAGATGAAAATAAAGTCGGTAATTTCTGGGTCATTGACCAGCAAACAGGCTGGGCTTACTGGGCCAATCGTCTAGAACCTGGGGAAGCAACCTCTTACCTACTTGATGCCGCTGTGATGACGGATGCTATCGAAGAGACGGTCTTTAACGGTTTTTCTTACTATGCCATCAATGTTGAAAGCGAGCTGATAAGTCCGGATCAAAGAAATGAGTTTCTCAATGATGGCGGAAACAATCATGTATTACTGGCAGAATTTCTGACAGGAATTAATAACGGAGTGATGTTTGATGATGGACCAAATCCCGCACCAAATGAGAGTAGTGCACCTTCTGAATTTAACTTCTCTACCATGAGACCAGGACGTATCTTTACGATGGCAGGTGAGCAATATCGTTATCTTGAGGATATGGGTAATGGAGACCATATGATTATTCGAAATGATGCTCTCCGTAATGTTCATTTTTCTAACCAAGAGGTAGCACTTGCTTCTTGGTATGGCGGGCTTGATGATACAGTTCAAGCCATAGTTCGTCCAGTAGTTATGCCAAATAACGTGCCAAGTATTTCAGAGTTAGATGCTTCACCTTGGACAGCAGGGGGTGTACGTTGGTTACCTCTACAATGGAATGATAACAGATTTGATGCTGTTAGAGGAGACAGAACGGTTGTTGGAGGGACAACACAACGAGCTTTTGCTCTTTCTTTTGCGGATGTTGTTCGTTTATCAACTGCTGCAGGTCCTTTTCCCACTCATAGAGCTCGTGAAGCTGCCGATGCTCGTTGGTGGCAGCTTCGTACCCCTACGCCTGATGGTCATGCATGGGGGATCAGTGAGGGTGCGTTATTTGGTCGTTCGACCATGACAGGTTCTAATTCCCATGGAGGCGTCCGCCCCGCTCTCATCATTCACCAACCTACAAACTAAAACATTTACAAAAACTATAATAGCAAGCGAAGCACCAACATCGTTTGCTATTTTATATTTTATCAAATAGAGATGAGGAGGAATTGATGAAAACATATTCGACCTTACGTGCGATAAGCTATAATGACTTTGAAAACTATCCGATGATTGTGGAAAAAAGAAAAGAAAGTGAAAGTAGTGTATTCACAGGGCTTTTCTTTCAAGCTTTTGATACGAAACAAGAACTTTTATTAAAAGAAGAGATGGAACTTTTCTTTCTCGTCCTTCCTCAGACATCGTTACTCAAAGACAAGCTTAACGAAAATTCACGACAAATTGATAAACTTATGAACAGTTTGCCTGAGATTACGAAAAAGAATATCTTTTATCATCTACTTGTTGAAGAGATTAAAGCCTCCAATGATATTGAGGGCGTTCAAAGTACGCGAAAAGAAATACGTGATGCCATTAGTGTTATTCTTGAAAAATCTCAAGAAGATAAAAGATTTAAAAGTCTTGTCTATCAATACATGAATTTTAGAAAATCTAAATTTAGTCAGATTACAACAATTGAAGATATAAGAGAAATCTATGAAAATTTACTCAAAGATGAAGTTGCTGAAGAGGATAAATTGAGCACGGGAGAGCTTTTTAGGAGTGAACCTGTATTTATCGTTGACCAAAGGACGGGCAAAAAAGTCCACCAAGGAGCAGAAGGGCAAGAAATCATAAAAAAACGTCTTGCTCATCTCGTGAAGTTTATGAATCAGGATGATATACCGACCTTTGAAAAGGCATTTATTAGTCATTTTTATTTTGAAAATACTCACCTCTTTTATGATGGAAATGGAAGAATTGGACGTTTTATACTTTGCTCTTACCTCGCTCGAAAGTTAGATTATTTATCTGCAATCGGAGTATCTGTAGCTATTTTAGAAAATAAGAATAAGTATTATAAAGCTTTTCAGGAAACTTCTCATCCCAAAAATGCAGGTGAAGCAACATCTTTTATTTTGGATATGTTTGATATTTTACTTAAGGCTCAAGAGAAAATTTTAAGTGCTTTGAAAGAATGGGAGAGCAAGCTTGATACCTTGCAGAAGAATATTCAAAAACTTGAACAAACTAATGATGAACGTTCAGTTATCTACCCTCTAGCACAAGTTCGAATGTATGATAGTTTAGATGTTCTTACGGATGCAGATATTGCCGTAGGTATCGGAATCTCACGGCAAAAACTAAAAAATATTCTCAAAGATTTAAAAGAGAAAAAGCATATTACTCAAGTAAAACAAAAACCGTCCATCCATGAGCTAACGGATGAGTTTTGGAGTGAATTACAAAAATAAATAGACTTAACACAGAACCATCTTTTCTGCTATAATAAAAATAATGAACGAAAATCTATCCGCAACACCACTTGAAGATGAAGCGCTGGTTGAAAAGTCCTTACGTCCGCAATATTTCAACCAATACATCGGTCAAGATAAGGTTAAAGAACAACTCGAAATCTTTATCAAAGCAGCCAAGCTACGTGAGGAAGTACTGGATCACGTGCTTCTTTTTGGTCCTCCGGGATTGGGTAAAACAACCATGGCCTTTGTTATTTCTAATGAACTCGGGGTCAATATCAAGCAAACTTCGGGTCCAGCGATCGAAAAGCCGGGCGACTTGGTCGCGATCCTTAATGAACTCGAACCTGGCGATGTCCTCTTTATTGATGAAATTCACCGTATGCCCATGCAGGTTGAGGAAATCCTTTACTCTGCTATGGAAGACTTCTACATTGATATCATGCTGGGCTCTGGTGATGGAAGCCGCTCGGTCCATTTAGACTTACCACCTTTTACCTTAGTTGGTGCAACGACACGAGCAGGGATGTTGTCTAATCCTTTGCGCGCTCGCTTTGGAATTTCTGCACACATGGAGTATTATACTGAGCGTGACTTGGAAGAGATTGTCAAACGTACTGCAGATATATTTGAGGTAGAGGTGGTTGAAGAAGGAGCACTTGAGATTGCTTTGCGTAGCCGAGGGACACCACGTATCGCCAACCGTTTGTTAAAACGTGTGCGCGACTTTGCGCAAATCATGGGAGATGGTCGTGTGGATAAAGAAATCACGGATAAAGCACTTCAAATTTTAGATGTGGACAATGCTGGTCTAGACTATGTAGATCAGAAAATCTTGCGTACCATGATTGAAATGTACAATGGAGGACCAGTTGGTTTAGGAACTCTGGCAGTTAACATTGCTGAAGATCAGGAAACTGTTGAAGATATGTATGAACCCTATCTGATTCAAAAAGGTTTTATTGTGCGGACAAAGCAAGGAAGGAAAGCAACCGCAAAGGCTTATGAACATTTAGGATATTCTTATCAAGAAAATTGAAAAAATACTCAATCTGGAGTATTTTTTATATATTACGCTTGCGGTACTCTTCTAAAAGTGGCAACTAAAGAGTCAGTTTGTAACTGGTGATTTTTATGCCATTGGATGTGCTATAATGAAGACATGGAAAAAATAGTATTTGTTTGTTTAGGGAACATTTGTCGTAGCCCGATGGCTGAGTTTGTCATGAAAGATTTGGCTGAAAAAGCGGGAAAATCTTATGAGATAGAGAGCAGAGCGACATCCAGTTGGGAGCATGGCAACCCCATTCATCCTGGGACGCGCGCTATTCTAAAGGCATATGACATTAAATTTGACGAGAAAAAAGGCAGTCAGCAGATTACGCCAGAGGATTTTCAATACTTTGATCAAATCATTGCGATGGATGCCTCAAATAAACGGGATTTGGAAAAAATGGCGCCAGCAGATCAAAAAAATAAAGTAAAAATGCTTTTGGAAAAATCCGTTCCCGATCCTTGGTATACAGGAGATTTTGAGGAAACTTATGCCTTAGTAAAAGAAGGCTGTTTAAAAATTTTAGAAAACAATGATTGAATATGTCATAAAATGTGACATAAACCTTTGACAAGAGCTTAAACTAGGTTTATAATATGCCATAGAGTTGAAGTTGAGGAGATAACGGGTGAAAGAACGTGAATTGAGGCACTCTCTAGCAGTGCTGCCAATTGGCACTGTTATGAAACTAACAGGATTGAGTGCGAGACAGATTCGCTACTATGAGGAACAAGGTTTACTTTTTCCAGAGCGTAACGAAGGTAACCGCCGGATGTACTCTCTTAATGATATTGAGATAGTGTTTGATATCGCAGATTTACTATCTGAGGGCAATAATATTGCAGATATTAAACGTATCTATGCTCAACGACAGAAAAAAGCAATGAAAAATCTCTCTATCAGCGAAGTGCATCTTGCTTTGGAACGCGAATTTGCGCAACAAGGGCGTTTTGGACATTCAACATCAACTCACTTCAACCAGCCGCGCATGTAAGAAAATATTACATAAAAGGAAGTATCGTTTACTCTTAAAAAGGAGCCGTATTATGGGAATCACAGCAGAAAATATCCGTCGTGACGTCAAGGAAAAAAATATCAAGTTTCTGCGCTTGATGTTTACCGACATCCTAGGAACTTTGAAAAATGTAGAAGTTCCAGCAACTGACGAACAATTAAACAAACTTTTTGACAATAAGATGATGTTTGATGGCAGTTCAATAGAAGGTTTTGTCCGCATCAATGAATCAGACATGTACCTCTATCCAGACTGGGACACGTGGATTATCTTTCCATGGGGGGACGAGTACGGCAAGGTAGCTGGAGTTATCTGTGATGTTTATACAGCAGAAGGCAAGCCTTTTCCAGGAGATCCGCGTGGAGTGCTGAAACGCAACCTTGAAACTATGGAACAAATGGGCTTTAAAAAGTTCAACCTTGGACCAGAACCTGAGTTTTTCCTCTTTAAACTTGACGAAAATCAAGAGCCAACTTTAGAAGTGAATGACAAAGGGGGATATTTTGATCTCGCACCTACAGACTTGGCGGGAAATACACGTCGTGAAATCGTCAACGTCCTTACGGACTTAGGCTTTGAAGTGGAAGCCAGCCACCATGAAGTTGCAGTTGGTCAGCATGAGATTGACTTTAAATATGCCGATGCTTTAAAGGCCTGTGATAATATTCAGATTTTTAAACTTGTTGTAAAGACAATTGCGCGTAAACATGGTTTACACGCAACTTTCATGGCCAAACCGAAGTTTGGTATCAACGGTTCTGGGATGCACTGTAACATGTCGCTCTTTACAGAGGACGGTCAAAATGCCTTCTATGATGAAGCAGGAGAGATGGGACTTTCTGAGGTGGCGCACTACTTTATCGGTGGTTTACTTAAACATGCTTACAACTATACAGCTATTACAAATCCTACTGTAAACAGTTATAAGCGTTTGGTTCCTGGTTATGAAGCACCAGTTTACATTGCTTGGGCTGGGCGCAACCGTTCGCCTTTGATTCGTGTCCCAGCATCACGTGGAATGTCTACACGAGTGGAGCTTCGTTCAGTTGACCCATCGGCTAATCCTTACTTGACCTTGGCTGTTCTACTTGCTTCTGGTCTTGATGGGATTGAAAATAAAATTGCTGCACCAGAAGCTGTGGAAGAAAATATCTATGTTATGACTGAAAGTGAACGCAAGGCACATGGTATTACGGACTTGCCGTCAACTTTGCACAATGCGGTTAAAGCTCTTCGTGAAGATGAGGTGGTAACTGCAGCTCTGGGCGATCATGTTCTCGTTAATTTTGTGGAAGCGAAGAAGATCGAGTGGGCAAGCTATGCGCAATTTGTCAGCCAATGGGAAATTGATAACTATTTGGAACTTTACTAAAAATAGATAATCTTCCTTGGAGACTGTTGAAAAATGGCAGGCTAGCTGATTTCAACTAAAGCACAAAAACGCTCAACCAATCTAGGCTTATGCCCATGGTTAAGCGTTTTTTTAATTTTTAGGGGGATTTTGTCTGAGGTTCTCTTTGTGGGGAGACAAGCTAACTTTTTTCAATAATCATTATCTGAGGTGCTTTTTTTGAATTTTCCTACTAAAAAGACTAAACTAGTCCTATGGATATAAAAGAAAATTTGAAAAGCATCATAGACAAGGTAGAATATGGGCAAGTCCTTAAGATTGCTATGCAAGAAAGAGGAGCTTATGCGGTTTCTGAAGTGCAAGGAGATGTTGTAAACATGGCTCTCTTTGATGACTTTGCGGCAAAATATTTATCAGATCAAGAAGATTTAACTGTCGTGCATCGTAAAGACTCTGAGCTAGCTCTTACCTCAACGGATTTTTCACAGTTCATTGGAGGGTTAGAAGCTCCCAAGCATATTATTTTTGTGGCGTGTTTAGAGCTTGGAACCACTGAGATCAAAGGTTTTTTGAACGCCTTACTTTCTACGGATGAATTGGAAAATAGCAAAGTCATTCTCTTGGACTTGCCACAGCTAGAGTATATGGCCTTACGTTCAAGTATGAAAGGGAAACTAGCTCTTTAGTAGTTTACTGAAAAAGTCATATTGGTTCAAAATTTCTCAAAATGGAGTCCTAGACATGAGGGCCATTTTTTATTGTCATTTTTCGGGAGATTATTCTTTAAGGCGTTTTTGTTCTTGATAATCTCGAGAGTGCTTCATGATTTCTTTGTAAATAGATTGGATGGAAGCAGCGTATTGGGGATTTTTTATTTTATTCTCAATTTTTTCTAGAATAAACTTTTCCCGTGCTGCATCAAGCACCTGTAAGTTTTTTTGCTCCTTGGCGGCAATAACTTTTTCAACGAGAGACATACGTTGGTTTAAAAGCCCAAGAATTTGTTCATCTAAGGCATCTATTTCCTTCCGGATATTTTCTAAAGTCATAGCTTTATTTTAGCATATTTCAAGTCCTCATTACACCTTCCGGAATTTAGTTGATGCATCGATGAATTTTGTTCATATTAGGCTGAGGTAAACAAATATACTGTTGGACAAACTGTTGAAAGTGGAAGCAATTGAATTGTATCCTGAGTATTTATACGCCAAGATGTCTTTTTTTGAAATTGATTGACAATGTTTCGTTAATATTATAGGATGTAAAAAGATTAGGGTTACTAACAGTGATTGGTGCTTACTCTGAGAAATATAGAAGCAGGTGATGAATATGTTTAATTGGTTAGGTATTTTTGCTGGAACTTTAGCATGGGTTATGGTCGAAAGTTTATTGTATAATCCTATGCATGTCTGGGGGCGTTTTTGGGCTAAAGAGTCCGGTATGGCGGAAAAAATGGAAAAACAAAAAATGTCTGCTGCAGATATGCTTTTTACATTTGGTGGGACGATTCTTGTGGGAGTCTTCATGGCAATTGGACTTTCACATGCAGTAAAAACAGCTTCGGCAGGTATTGGAAGCACGTTTGGTGTCAGTCCACTGGTGGCGGCACTTATGATGGCTTTTCTCAACTGGTTGGCTTTTTATGGTGTTGGGCAATTCGTCTTGGCAGCTTACAGTGGGCAAAGTAAAAAACTGATTGGTCTTCATCTTGTGAACGGATTGATTGGTCTGCTTGTGATGGGGCTTGTTATTGGCTTATTAGGTTAGAAGTAAAGCAGGGGAAGCTGCTTTGAACTTAGCGAAAAGCTTCAAAAAATAAAAAATCCATTTTGAGTTTTCTTTGGAGTAGAAAAATTTAACTCTAAAACTCAAAGGGAGGAAAGTAGGCTTACTTGTCCACACTCTAAAAGCAGAGCAATCTGCTTTTTTGCTTCTCCATGTTTTAATAGAAGGCGCTTTTTTGATATAATTTAATCAGAGATTGTAAAGGGCTTAATGCTAAAACGTTTGTCCTTTTCTGGTCCTTTTGTAAAAAAACAGAGCCAGAAATGGCTTGATTAAAGGAAGTTTGATGAAGCAATGAATAAAAAAGAAAAAGTTGAAGGATATGAGCTCCTGAATAATCAGTTGAAAGGACTTCTTTCGGCACAGAACTATACATTGTCTAACTTGTCTAATGCCGCAGCCCTCTTGAATAGCTTTTTGCCTCAACAAGTGTTTGTGGGATTTTATCTCTATAATGGTGAACAGTTGATTTTAGGCCCTTTTCAAGGTGGTGTTTCTTGTGTGGAAATCAAGTTGGGAGCAGGCGTGTGTGGGGAGGCTGCTGCTAAACGTCAAACCTTAATCGTTGACAATGTTAAGGAACATAAAAACTATATCTCCTGTGACAGTCGTGCAATGTCTGAAATTGTCGTGCCTCTTGTCAAAGATGGGGAACTCAAAGGTGTTTTAGATTTGGATGCCGCTGAGCTATCGTTTTATGACGATATTGATCAGAAGTATCTTGAAGAATTCTGTCAGATTTTATCAGATAGGACGGACTGGAGATTTTTTGAGTGAGGGAAAAGATGAAAGAAACAGTAAATCAATTTATCAGAGATAGGTTTAAAGATAAGGAAGGGACGCCAGTGGGTTTTAACCGTTTGGCGGAGCCCAAGGCATTTGCTCAAGATTTGGGAAACTTTATTTATCAATTGCACAAGTTGGAGGCGACTGGAGCACAGAGTGCAGAGCTAATGCTGCCGGTTATTGAAGCAGAATTTTTTACCCTGCTAGACCAGATGAAGAGAGTTGTGCCGGTGGAAGACCTTCGTATGTATTGGGAGAAAGCAAGCAGGAACCCTTGGACAAAATCACCAGTGGTGTTACATGGCAATCTGAATTTGGAAACAGTTTGGGTGACTAAGGATAAATTTTCTGGTGTGGTTGAGACAGAGGTTTTGATTGTGGGAGATCCCGCCAGTGACTTGACAATCGCTTGGGAAATTTTTGATGAGAAACAGAGAAAGATATTTTTCTCAGCCGTTGAAGCTGATAAAGCAACAGTTATTCGTGCAAGGGTTTGGGCAGTTTACAAGGCCATGAAAAATTATAATTCAACAGATATTGATCAGTCTATCCTTGCGCGTGATGTTCTTTTCCGTATCAATGAAGAACTTGGTCTTGGCGCAGAGCCAGATCTTTACTAGAAGGAATGAAAAATGGCTTATCAAGCTTTATATAGAAAATATCGTAGTCAAAGATTTGACGAAATGGTTGGGCAAGAAGTTGTTGCGACAACACTGAAAAATGCCATTATGAATGGCCAGATTTCTCATGCCTATCTTTTTAGCGGTCCAAGAGGGACTGGGAAAACTTCAGCAGCAAAAATCTTTGCCAAAGCCATCAATTGTCCCAATCAAAAAGAGGGTGAGCCTTGTAACAAGTGTGACATTTGTCAAGCGATTACCCAAGGAAATTTAGAAGATGTTATTGAGCTCGATGCTGCTTCAAATAACGGTGTCGATGAAATCCGAGAAATCCGTGACAAATCCACTTATGTAGCCAATCGCGTGACTTACAAGGTCTATATCATTGACGAGGTTCACATGCTGTCAACAGGGGCCTTCAATGCTTTGCTGAAAACTTTGGAAGAACCAACGGATAATGTTGTCTTTGTTCTAGCAACGACCGAGTTGCAAAAAATCCCAGCAACGATTATTAGTCGTGTGCAACGCTTTGCTTTCAAAGCTATTACGACTAGTGATATTCATCAGCATTTAGCGGAAGTTTTATCTGATGAAAAGATTGACTTTGAAGAGGCGGCCCTTGATGTGATTGCTAAATCTGCGGAAGGTGGGATGCGTGATGCCTTGAGTTTACTTGATCAAGCGTTGAGTTTTTCAGAGGGTAAACTTGAAGAAAAAGATGCTCTACTCGTAACAGGTTCAATTGCCAACGAAGCGCTGGTTTCTTATGTTTCTGCGCTGGCAGATTCGGATGTGACCTCAGCACTGGCGGATTTAGAGAAGATTTTTCTTGAAGGTAAAAATATGTTGCGCTTCACAGAAGATCTTCTAACCTATTTCCGTGACCTGCTTTTGAAGGAAGACAACAAGATACCTCGGGCGCGAATTTATCAATGGATCAATATAGCGATTGAGTCCTTGAAGATTATCAAAGAAACAACGCAAAGCAAAATTGCTGCCGATGTCATGACGATGCGCTTAGTGGATGCCGGTGCTTCTCATCCTGCAGAAGACGCGGCGGTTTCAGAGGATTTGGCGCAGGAACTTCAAGCTATAAAAGCAGAGCTTCGGGAGCTTAAGGCCAAGTTGGCAGAAGTTGAAAATAAGCCTTCTGTATCTTCCATAAGTCAAGAAGTGCAAATCAAGCGTCAAGTGAAGCTGCAAACGAGTTCAGAAAAATATCAAGTAAATCAAGACTTGATTTTTAAAGCGTTAAGAGAAGCAACAAATGAAGCACGTCAAGCTGTTTTCGGGGCTTGGCCAGAGATTGTTTCAAGTTTTACAAAGCCTTCAGAGCGTGCGTTAATCAATAACACAGCGCCTGTAGCAGCATCAAGCAACTTTGTCGTTGTGACTTTCCCCCATGGAAATCTAGCTAAACGTGTAGCTGAAAATGAAAATTTACAGTTAACATTTGGAAATCTTATGTCCTCCATCTTAGGTTTTTCACCGGAGATTATTGCTCTGGCGGAACAAGATTGGCAGTCTGTCCGGCAAGAGTATGTGATGCACCTAAAAAAAGGAGAGAAAAATACTGAAATAGTTGCCGAGACAGGCTCTAAAGAAGACGAAGAGGAACTGCTTGTCAGTAAAGCGAAAGAATTTTTTGGTGAAAAAGTGAAAGTGATTAAGGATTAGAAATATAGTATCATGAGGTCAAGAAGCTCTAGCCTAGACTGGAGCTTTTTTGTCTACTTTTCGGACACTGGTTACGGAAGCCAGAAGTTACCCCACATGGAGGTCCCCTCCGCTTTTCTCATCAAACACTCATTTCATTTGACCTTTTTTTTTTTTTTATACTATAGACTCAGAAAGTAAACGTAACATTAGAAATGCAAATGTAATGAAAAATCTAAACCACAGGTTACGTCAAGGAGGAGTTTATGACACCAGAAAAGAAAAACCAGCGGCGGCTGCGCAACCTCGTGCTTCTGTCGCTCTTGTTACTCGCAGTAGGCGGCGCCTTCGCCTTCCAAGCCTTCAACCAGCGGGCCATCAATGACCGGCTGAATGAAGTGGAGATCAATGTCGGTGGCCGTGTCCACGACTACTACAACCGAGACACCGAAAACAAGGACGTCTTCGTAGAAAACTATGGCGAACGGCCGATTATGGCACGGATACGCCTGTCCGAGTTCCTCGAAACCCGTCAACGTGATGAAAGCAACTTCACCCCCTTAGTGGCAGGAACCAGTCGTGACGATGTAGAAAATTGGACCACATGGATTCCCAGCGCAAACGACATCACCGACCGTGAAAACTCTAATGCTTCAAATGCTTTCGACCAGTATGCCAACCTCATCTTTGGTTGGGAACGTTCCGGTCAAGATGCTCCATGGTATATGCCCACCTTCAACCATGACAACCTCGACCAGAGAACAGCAGCGGCAGGTCATGCGCGGGACTGGATCGAAGGGAACGGTGCTACAGATGCGGTCACAGATGGCGCAACACACCCGGGTGATGGAACAGATGCCTACTGGTCAGCAGGTGAAGACTTTGACAACAGTGGTCCAATCTGGCCGGGGGAAGAAGTGACCAACCAAACAGCCCAAAACCTTCCCCAAGACCGTGCCCCAATGACCATGAACCAGTGGAGTAACCTGCCTAACGAAGACAAGATAGGCAACTTCTGGGTGGTTGACTCGAACACGGGATGGGCTTACTGGGCCAACCGACTGGACCGGGAACAAGCCACCTCTTACCTGCTTGATGCAGCGGAGATGACGGCTGCCATTGAGGACAAGGTCTTTAACGGCTTTTACTACTATGGCATTCATGTCGAGAGCGGACTGGTGAGTCCTGACCAGCATGAGGAGTTCCTCAATGACGGGGAGCAACACCATGCGGAGCTGGAAGACCTTCTCCAAGGTATCCAGAACGGAGTGATGTACGATGACGGACAGAACCCATTGCCTAACGAAGACAGTGCACCAGATGCTTTTGACTTCTCAACCATGCGTCCGGGCCGTATCTTTACCATGGCAGGTGAGCAGTACCGTTACCTTGAAAACATGGGTTCTGGCAACCATATGATTATCCGGAATAATGTGATTACCGAGATTTCATTTGTACAGCAAGAAGAGGAACTGGATTCTTGGTATGACTCTCTTCATTCAGAAGTGAGAGCCAGAGTTCAGCCTGTAGCTAATAACTTCATAACGGGAAGTGTTCCAGATGATGTTGTTACATTTGATGGTGGTGTGCGATGGATTCCCAATAATCTAGAAGGTGAGGTTGCGGCAGATGTGACAACAATTGTCCAAGGAGCAGGTGGTAGTCCACGTGCGTTTGCACTTTCCTTAGCTGATGTTACACGCCTATCTGGACTTGGACAAGCATTTCCTAACTCCTTGGGACGTACGGCGACGAACAGTAACTCGTGGTGGTTACGGACACCTGGGGCTCCCGGATTTGCTTGGCATGTGAATTTCCAGAGACCAGGACAGTTGTTCGCTAGTAATAATGTATCATTTACCCACCCTGTGCGTGGTATTCGCCCTGCTATAATTATCAATCAATCCAACTAAAGCAGTCAAACTCCAAAACAAAAATCACTCAATAAGGCATCCTTATAAGCCAAGTATTGAGTGATTTTTAGGGTTTTATCTGAGTTTTTAATCAATATCGCGACTCAGGTCAACTTCTTCAAGGGGGATGAGCTTCGTCTTCTTAACAATTTTATAAGAAAAATATAAAACAAGGAAAAGTGGCAGCGCCAAGTAAGTGGTAACAATGTTTTGCACGCTCATCGTGACAGTGGTGATTTGACCGATAACGATGATGATTGAGAGGATTAAGGCAATAATTGGGCCGATGGGGAACCATTTGGCATGATAACCCAACTCAGAAAGATGATGTCCTTGCTTAATAAAAGCACGGCGGAAGCGAAAATGGCAAATCGCAATACCAATCCAAGCCAGAAAGCCAGATAAACCAGAGGCGGCTACGAGGTAGAAGTAAATTTCTGTTCCGAAGATACTGGTCAAGAAAGCTAAAAGACCAATGGCTACAGTGGCTAGGATAGCAAAGATGGGAACACCAGTGCTTGTGTTTGTCTTTGCAAAAATCTTTGGTGCATGTCCTTCCTTAGCCATACCGAAAAGCATACGAGAAGCAGCGTAGAGCCAAGAGTTAGCAGAAGAAATAACAGATGTTAAAATGACAGCATTCATAACAGAAGCGGCAGCAGCTAAACCAGCACGCTCACACACTAGAGTAAACGGAGAAACGGTAATGTCGTTTTGAGCAGCAGCACGGAGAAGACTAGGGTCTTTATAATAGACTAAAGCTCCAACGACAAAGATAGATAGGAAGTAGAAAATGAGGATACGCCAGAAAACTTGTTTGATTGCTGAAGGTACATTTTTTTCAGGATTTTCAGATTCACCAGCTGCAATACCAACGATTTCGGTACCTTGGAAAGAGAAACCTGCAATCATGAAGACGGCAATCATTCCTCCGATACCGCCAACAAACCCGTGATTTCCTCCAGCAGAAAGGTTACGTGCCACATCGGGTTTATAACTCATAATCCCGAAAATTGTTGCGAGACCAATCACGATAAAGGCAATAACGGCAACAACTTTAACCGTAGCCATCCAAAACTCTGCTTCACCGTAAGCCTTGGCAGAAATCAAGTTGACCAATAGGATAAGACCAATAACTATGGTAGACCAAATCCATGTAGGGACATGTGGCAACCAGAATTGCATAATTACACCGACTGTAGCAGCCTCAACAGCCACAGTGATTGCTGAGTTGAACCAGTAGTTCCAGCCCATGGCAAAGCCGAAAGCCTCATCAACATAACGGTCAGCAAAGGAAGCAAAGGAACCAGATAGTGGCAAGTAAGAAGCCATTTCACCGAGAGAAGTCATCAAGAAGAAAACCATGAGACCTATAGCTCCATAAGCAACAAGGGCGCCAAAAGGACCAGCTTGAGATATTGTGGCTCCTGAAGCAACAAATAACCCCGTACCGATAGTTCCCCCTAAAGCAATCATGGTTAAGTGGCGATGTTTGAGCCCCCGTTTTACTTGTGTGGTTGTCGTGGGTCCGTTGTTTGCAGTATTATCCATTACTTCTCTCCTAAATTTATGAATATTAATACAAAAAAGCAATCCCGAGGGATCACTAAACGTCAGAAAGGATTTTTATCCGAATAGCGCATCGTGTCTATACTAAGAGTCTAGCTAGACTACGACAGTTTAACAAGTATTTCTCGTTAAACCAAGAAAAGGTATTGAGTTTAACTTTTCTTTCGGCAACCGCTCCTGGGTCAAACATCCTAGCTTACTCAAGCTCCGTTCGACTTATTATTGGCTGCGACCTCTATCGTTTATTAAGTATTTATGAATATTTTAGATTAATTTGAGAGGCTTGTCAAGGATAAAGCTGAAAAAAGTGTATAATTATGCAACTTTGCTTGTTGGTTATAAATAATGCGAAGTGTTTGTTTTAGAAACTAAAAAGAGTTATAATAGAAGGTAGATGAGCACGCTTTCATCTGAATTATATCGGGAGGTGGTTTGTTATGGCATTTACCCCAAAATATGTATCTCCAACTTACGCAGGAGAAAAAATTGTACGCGTAACACGCAGCCAAGAAGGAGAAGTAACACACTTATTCCAACGCTTTGATAACCAATGCAAACTGCATTTTATTGTGAAAAAACTTGGCTACTATCAGTCGAAAGAAGGTGAGTACCGCTACATTCCAGCTAATGTGCTCGATGTTGTAGCTTGATAAATAAAGAAAGGTGAAAAATCTTCTGCATGTGCAGAGGGTTGTTTTCTTTTGGTTTCGTTTTAAGATTTCTACGAGAAGGGACACGGAAGTTTCACAAGCTCTGAGAAATTCCCCCTTTTCTTGAATAACTTTTACACTTGAAAGAGTAAAATACCTTCGAAGCGGCTCTTTTTAAGAAAAATGTGCGTACACTACAAGTGCTTCTAAATCAGTGTTTCGAGATAGTTATTATAGTTTTTTAATAAGCCGTGAAATTTCTGTGATAGGAGTGGGGCAGCTTGCAAAAAAACTGCTAATCTGATAGAATATATACTTGTGAGTAAAACTCATAACTTACACAGGCTCCAACCTGTGTCATTAGTCCAAAAGGAGGAAAAATCAATGACAAAATACGAAATTCTTTATATTATTCGTCCGAACATTGAAGAAGAAGCAAAGAAAGCTCTCGTTGAACGTTTCGATAATATCTTGACTGACAACGGTGCTGTGAATCTTGAGTCTAAAGACTGGGAAACACGTAAACTCGCTTACGAAATTCAAGATTTCCGTGAAGGTATCTACCACATCGTAACTCTTGAAGCGTCTACTGATTCAGCGGCTTTGAGCGAATTTGACCGTCTTGCTAAGATTAACGGCGATATTCTTCGTCATATGATCACTAAAGTAGAAGCTTAATTCTGGTTTAGCTGGACAAAATTAAAGGAGAGACATCATGATTAATAATGTTGTTTTGGTTGGACGCCTTGTGCGTGACCCTGAACTACGTTACACACCGCAAAATACTGCGGTTGCTACATTTACGCTTGCTGTTAACCGCCGTTTTAAAAATGCGCAAGGCGAACGTGAAGCTGATTTCATCAACTGTGTCATCTGGCGTCAATTTGCTGAGAACTTGGCAAATTGGGCGAAAAAGGGTGCCTTAATTGGTGTGACAGGTAGCATTCAAGTGCGGAATTATGAGAACAAAGAAGGTCAACGTGTTTACGTGACTGAGGTATTGGCGGATAACTTCCAAATGCTTGAAAGTCGTGCCGTGCGTGAAGGTGGAAGTGGTTCATACAGTGCACCACAACAGCAACAACCGCAAAACAGTACATTTGCTGGAACGAGCACAGCAAGTACTGCGACACCTGATTTTGGTCGTGATGCTGATCCTTTTGGTGGCTCACCGATGGAAATTTCTGATGATGATCTTCCATTTTAATAGTCTGTTGCAGAGGGAGTTAAGGCTCTTCTTTCCAACACGAGTGGGCTGCTAAGCCTCTTATTAGTTTCACAGAACGCTGATAGTACTTTTCTGTGAAACATCATAAAATAATAATATAAGGAGAAACACACTATGGCTTTTCAAAAACGTGGTGGCTTCAAACGCCGTAAAAAAGTTGACTTTATCGCAGCTAACAAAATCGAAGTTGTTGATTACAAAGACACTGAACTATTGAAACGTTTTATCTCAGAACGTGGTAAAATCTTGCCACGTCGCGTAACTGGTACTTCAGCTAAAAACCAACGTAAAGTGGTTACAGCTATCAAACGCGCACGTGTTATGGCTCTTTTGCCATTCGTAGCTTCTGACGAAAACTAAAGATATAAAAAAAGATACCAGAGGGTGTCTTTTTTCGTACTCTAACTTTGATTTTTTGAGTACCATCCCGTATATTATAACGGTTAAGCTCCTCGCTTCCAAAACTTATGTAAGGGTGACTCCACTCAGTCTTGTTTGACTTTATGTTATACTAGAAATGAAAGAAGCCTTTTTGCAAGACGGCTATATGGTTAAGCTGCCAAAGGAATTGCAAAAATTAGCTTTAGTTACAAGTTGAGCTCTTGGGATGAGTAAATAAATATCTGATACAGAAGCATTTCTAAAAAATATTGAATGAGAGTGCGAAGGATTTATACAGTGTGCCAAAGATGTAGCTCCTTTAAAAAACGGTCTTCCCTGCTGAAGAAGAGGTGAGACAAAAGAGAGTTTGAAAAGCACATGATTGGTTGGGCATTAGAAGAATGTTATATATGACTGAACCAGAGCAAGGTTTCCGCGTAATCTCGCAGACCTACAAATGATTAGGAAAAAAGAGAAGTTAAGAAATTAAAAGCAATGATATGGATTATAATTCTACTTTTTAGTTTCCTGTTTTATGGGATTTTGCTTGAACCACACTTTATGCGTGTACGGGAAGTGAAAATCTCAGATAGGAAAGGATTAAAAGTTGCACATTTTACAGATACGCATTTTAACTGGCACACCCGGCCATACCGATTTTATAAATTTTCGAAGCATATAAAGCAGAATCAGCCTGACTTGATTTTGTTTACAGGTGACTTATTTGACAAGGTAAGCTGGGCTCAAAAGCACGAGAGAAATAAAGTTAAAGAAATTCTGGCGGATTTAGATGCTCCTTTGGGGAAATTTGCTATTTTGGGCAATCATGATTTTTCGGAGGAGGGACATCCTAACTACATAAGAAGCTTTCTGGAAGAGTCAGGATTCACAGTACTTACAAATCAGTCTGTACGGGCAGGAGATGTATCATTGACGGGGCTTGCTGACTTGCGCGAAGGTCAGCCAAATTTTGGGATGTTACCTGAGCAAGCGGAGTTTTCCCTTTTAATGATTCATGAGCCGGATACGATTTTACAGGTTGAACATCCGGAACAGTATGATTTGGTAGTTGCAGGGCACAGCCACGGTGGTCAAATCCGTCTTGGAAATTTTCGTTTGCGTAATGATGGCTCTAAAGCTTATGACTCTGGTTTATATGACTTAGGGGGAAACACGAAACTCTTTGTCAATGCAGGAATAGGCTTGACTTTTTTACCTATAAGGTTTGGTGTACCTCCAGAGATAGTGTATTATGAGATTTAAGAAAAAACGTCCAAAGGTGCAGTATATACACCGCATGGGCGTTTTTCTCATCAAACACTCATTTCATTTGACCTTTTTTTTATACTATAGACTCAGAAAGTAAACGTAACATTAGAAATGTATATGTAATGAAAAATCTAAACCACACGTTACGTCAAAGGAGGAGTTTATGACACCAGAAAAGAAAAACCAGCGGCGGCTGCGCAACCTCGCGCTCCTGTCCCTCTTATTGCTCTTGGTAGGCGGCACCTTCGCCTTCCAAGCCTTCAACCAGCGGGCCATCAATGACCGCATCCGAGAAAACATCCCCGGAGGCCGCGTCCACGACTACTACAACCGTGACACCGAAAACAAGGACGTCTTCGTGGAGAACTATGGCAATGTGCCCCTCATGGCCCGTATCCGCCTCTCCGAGTTCATGGAGAAACGCTCAGCAGGAGACACAGACTTCACCCCTATAGTGAACGGCACCATCCGTGACCAAGTGGACACTTGGACGGTCATGCGTCCCTCAGAGACTAATCTCAACACCCGTGTAGATGACTCGGCAGCCTTCAACACCTACGCCAACCTGACCTTTGGTTGGAGCCGCTCAGGTCAAGATGCCCCATGGTTCATGCCGACCTTCAACCGGGACAACCAAGACCTGATGACCGCCTCTGCAGGACATGCCCGTGACTGGGTCATAAGCACAGCCACAGACGGGGTAACAGATGGCGCCACTCACCCCGGAGATGGTACAGATGCCTACTGGTCCTCTGGCGACAGCTTTAACAATAGCGGTCCAGTTTGGCCGGGAGAAGAAGTCACCCATGATGCAGCCCAAAACCTGCAACAAGACCGTGCCCCGATGACCATCAGCCAGTGGGCAGCCTTGCCTAATAACCTGAAAGTCGGAAACTTCTGGGTCATCGACCACCAAACAGGCTGGGCTTACTGGGCCAACCAACTTCAAGCAGGAGAGACCACTTCTTACCTCTTGGATGCAGCAGAGATGACCGCAGCAGCGAATGCTATCCCGGGAGAATATTACTACGGTATCCATGTGGACGGGCAACTGATCAGTCCTGACCGTATCAATGACTTCTTGGCTGCAGATGGAAGCTTTACGCACCATGATGACTTGTCTGACTTCTTGACAGCTGTACAGACTGGTTCCATTGATAACAACTGGGGAACCCGGGACCAGATGACAATGTCCAACCCGACCAAATCAACTTTAGTATTATGGCACCGGGGACGATATTCACTATGGCTAATGAGCAGTATCGTTATTTGGAGAATATGGGGAACCGTAACCATATGATTATCCGTAATCATGTTACCCCAGCTCTTTCATTCAATGCTCAGAATGCTTATTTGGACAGCTGGTACACGGGAGAGCTTGCCTCAGAGGTTCGAGCTATGGTTCAGCCAGTGAGAGAAAATTTTGTGACAGGAAATGTTGAAAATGCCTCCATCACTTGGTCAGAAGCATGGCGCTGGCTACCTGATAATATAGATGACTTCCCTGAAGTTGCGGCAGATGTTACCCAGGTCGATGCCAGTGGGACAAGACGTGCTTTTGCCCTCTCTTTAGCAGACGTCGCTCGCTTATCAGGGCCAGGTAGAGCCTTCCCTAGCCGGACTTCGCGTGAAGCCCCTAATTTTATGTGGTGGTGGACACGTACTCCTGCAGTTCTGGGAGAAAGTGCGTGGGATGTAAATAGAGTAGAGATGTCCGGAATGCTATCCAACCGTGCTGCAAACAATGTTTCTGCTGTTGGTGGTGTGCGTCCAGCTCTAATCATTCGTCAATAAAATAAAAACATTCAAGAAGCAGTGCTAGCTCTTGAATGTTTTTCGTTTGTATTTTCATATTCGGTGCTCATTGGCGCTCTCCTGAAGAAATAATGGTTTCTTTGCCATTATTGTCGACAGCGTGAAAATGGCGCGGCCAAGAGGGATTGAAAGGATAGCGGAAATCAACAGTAATCGTCAAAGGGTTCTTTGGCTGCGAAAATTTTACAGAAAGTAAACCGTTTTGGTTCAACAATTCAAAATTGATAAGAGGCTCAAGGGCAATAACACCTTTGAGCTGATTGTCAATGATGAACCAAAAACTGTCAATGATTTCGCCAGGGATACTTGATACAGTACCATAGCTTGCATAGCGTCCTTTTGTTTCAGTAAATGCCATTTTGGTCCTCCTAGAACATTAACTTGATAAATTAATTTAAGCGGGTTTGACTAATAACTTCCCGAATGTTTTCCAAAGAGTGCTCAATTGTGTCTTGGCTCCTCATGCCATACATCAAAAAGATAGCATCAAGAAGACTGATTTGGGAAACAGTTGAAGCAACAGCTTCTGGTCGGAAAGAAATCTCCTCAGCTATTGAAATGAGGGATAAGTCACTTTTTTTCACCAATGCTGAGTGAGCAAATGATGTTATTGCAATTACAGGAACTTGATTATTTTTCAATATATCAACAATCTTGAGTGTGTCCTTGTTTTTTCCAGTATGTGAAATAACAAAGGCACAGTCATTTTTCGTTAACTTGGAAGCCAACATTTGCTGGTAGTGGAAGTCTTGGTGATAGACAGTTTGTAGAGGCATACGTAAAAACTTATGATAAGCAATCAAAGCCACGGCATTGGAACCTCCCACGCCAAAAAAACCACACGTCTTTGCAGAAAGGAGAACATTCATTATCTCATCTAGCGTGTTGCTATCTATGAGCTGCAGTGTCGCATTTAATGACAAAGTGTTGCTTGTAAAGTTTTTTGTCAGGATATCTTTATAGCTATCCCTAGGCGACAGCTCGCTGAAGAAATTATCTGATTTGAATTTTTCGGTGCTGTGGATAGCTAGCTTTAAATCTTGAAAAGAATCAAAGCCAATCTTTTTTGCAAAGCGTGAAATGGTTGCTGTAGATACCTGAACATTTTTGGCAAAGTCTTGGATAGACAAGTGTGCAGCACTATCCATGTTCTTGATCAAGTAATTTGAAATTGCTTGGTCAGACTTGCTAAGATTGTCGTAATAAGAGTTGATACGTGTGATTAAAGAGTGTGTCATATGCTTTCCAGTCCTAGCCTTATTATATCATACACCTTATTGGAAGCGATAGGAGAGGGGCTAAAAAGTGGTTAAATTGAGATGACTTACTCTAAAAATAGTCACGAAACGCTATCTAGCCGTAATGTGTGAAGTAAAAGAAAAAGTAAAGAGGAGCTATACTAAATATATAGCAGCAGTGACTGATTCTTGGGTCTGGAGGTTAATGAGTGGCAAGGTTTGTCGGTTGGTGTCGCTTATGTCATTTGAGGTCGGCATTGTTAATGCTTCTATGGGAAGGAGGGAGACCGTTTGAGCAACCCGCTCCCCTTATTCCTCTTCAAAATCATAATCACGAATAGCGCTTGAGATAGAACCAAAGTCAAAGCCTTTGCGTGCTAAAGCTTGTGTAATGCGTTGCTTAAGTTCATAACCTTCGTATCTTCTACTGTATTTGCGTGCCGTTTTTTCAAGTTCATCATAGAGCAATTCTAGCTCATTTTCTTCATCTGCTTCAAGCTTCAAAGTCTCCAAAGCGATGGCGCTGATATTATATGAAAAGCCTTTAGTTGTAAGGGATTGTGTCACTTTTTGCTTGAGTTGTTGAAGTGTGAGTCGGTTTGCCTTTTGGCGGACAATTTTTTCAGCGAGCTTTACGGCCACATCGATTTGTCTTTCCTCATAAAAGACTTGCGCAAGAAGCTGCTCAATCAGCTGTGATTCCAGTCCTTTCATACGCAATTTTTGCAGGATTTGGTATGGGCCTGCATTGGCTGCTCTGATTTTTCCTCGGATATAACTTTCAATATATGCTTGGTCGTTAATGAGATTGTTTTTCCTAAGATAGTCGATAATAGCTTCAACCTGAGAGCTTTGAACATGATGCTCTAAAAGATATTTTTTTACTTCGGATGAGGTTCGCGGTTTGAACGAGATGAAATAAAGTGCCAAAGCTTTGCCTTGGGCAAAATAATCAAAAGATAAGAGATGTTCAAACTCCATTTCAGTAAGTACTTTTTCACGTGTGAGCATAAACTTAACGAGAGTATCCTCACATACATAGATATTATCACGAGCTTCATCCCAATCTTTATACGCGAGGGGTTCAAAAAAGGTGATTTTGTAAAGTTTTTTGAGTTTTTTAATTTCCTTGATTTTTATCATAGCATCATTATATCAGAGTTTTAAGGAAGGGGAAACATTATTCGATGTGTCAACAGTACAGGGAAGATAAGGGAGTTGGGAGGCGAGTGAATCTTCTTCCATATGTAAAAAACGCTCAGTTCTGCATGACTTTGTGGCAAATTGAGCGTTTTTTCTGTATTTGAGAGTCTCATCTCAGTCTCGTGATAACTTCTTGGTTTAGAAATTAAATGTTTCTGGGTCTGGTCCCACACGCAGATTTTCATCAAGTGCATCCAAAAGCAGCATGTCTTCTTGATCCAGTGAGAAGTCAAAGACATCACGGTTGGCACGCATCCGTTCGACCTTGACTGATTTTACATTGAGCAAGATGCCTTGTTCTAAATGCCAACGTAGAATAATTTGTGCAGCTGATTTATTGTGCTTTCGAGCGATTTTTTGGATAACTTCATTATCTAGTAATTTTCCCTGCATGAGCGGGGACCAAGCCTGGGTTTTGATATTATGCTTTTCTAAAAAATGGCGTAAAGATTTTTGTGCTAACTTAGGGTGTAGCTCAATTTGATTTACTGCTGGTAGTGTTTGAGCATATGTAAAGAGTCGCTCCAAATGGTGTTTCTGAAAGTTACTTACACCGATAGCTTTTACACGTCCGGCTTTATATAAGTCTTCCATTGCTTTCCAAGACTCTTGATAACCATAGTCAGTACCCGGCCAGTGGATGAGATAAAGGTCAAGGTAATCCAAACCTAATTTTTCTAAACTTGTTTCAAAGTTTTGAAGAGTTTCTTCATAGGAAAGGTTACTGCCCCACAGTTTTGAAGTTATGAAAAGCTCTTCACGAGGTAGGTTTGTTGCGTGCAGCCCTTCTTTAATCCCTTGTCCTGTTCCTTCTTCATTTCCATAAATTTGTGCAGTATCAATGAGGCGATAGCCGTTGATGATACCATTTTTGACGATTTCAGCAGTTTCTTCATTGGGAATCTGAAAGACACCCAGGCCTAATTCGGGGATATTAATATGATTGTTAAGCTTCATTATCTGTTCTCCTTAAGTTTTCTTTTGACAAAAAATAGTATATAATAAAAACAACTTATTGAATAGTACCTACTTTTTTGTTATATACATACATAAAAGTAGTTTTTAATTAAAACGAGGAATTGTAAGAGGTATTTTTTTGGAAAAAACTTATAACATAGGTGTAGAAGCTACGATGGATGTCATTGGTGGAAAGTGGAAGGCTATAATTTTATGTAACCTAAGACATCAGCCACGCAGACCGGGTGAACTTAAGCGCAGTATCCCTGGCATTAGTCAAAAGATGCTCACACAGCAGCTCCGCGAGCTGGAAGCAGATAATATTATTGTTCGGAAAGTTTATAATCAAGTCCCTCCTAAAGTGGAGTATTCAATTAGTCCTTACGGAGAAAGTTTGAATAATATTTTAGACAGTCTTTGCTCTTGGGGAGAAGACCATGTCAAAACTTTAAATGAGCAAGGAAACGATGTCTGCATCCTGATTAAGGATTAGTTGAATATGCAAACAAGTCAAGGAGATACAATGTATAAACCGAATTTTGACACGGTACATCATGTTGCTATTATTGGCAGCGATTATGAAAAATCTCGGAAGTTTTATGTCGATATTATGGGTTTTTCTGTGATTAGAGAAAATCATCGTCCTGATAAAGGAGATATAAAAATTGATTTAAAGATGAATGACGAAACGGAAATAGAGCTATTTATCAAGGCTGAGGCACCAGAACGTGTGTCTTATCCAGAAGCAAAGGGCTTGCGTCATCTGGCGATAAAGACAAATAATATTGAAGAAGATATAGCATATTTGTCTTACCAAGGCGTGAAAGTGGGAGAACTACGTGTGGATGAAATCACAGATAAAAAGATGGTTTTCTTCTACGATCCAGACGATCTGCCGATAGAATTGCATGAATAACATAAAATTCCAACTGTGGGTTGGACTTTTTTCTGTGTATGTGGTGGGAATAGCATAATTTTCTGGGGCTCATCACAGGAAAATTATGTTAAAATTGGGATATGATTAATCTGAAAATTGGACAAAAAATCCCACTCAATATTGAGCGTATGGGTATCAATGGCGAAGGAGTTGCCTCTTACCATGGGCGCTTGGTATTTGTGCCTTATGCACTGCCTACAGAAGAAATTCTAGCAGAAATTACAGAGAATGCCCGTAATTTTTCACGCGCAAAAGTTGTCAAGATAAATAAAAAGTCAAAATACCGTGTTAAACCTGAAGATCGTGTTTACCATGAGCTGAGCGGCTCACACATCATGCATCTTGCTTATCCGCAACAATTAGAGTTTAAGCGTGATTTGCTCCGTCAAGCTCTCGAAAAATACCGCCCAACAGGCTGGAAAAAGTACGAACTTCTACCCACACTTGGTATGGAAAATCCTTTGCGTTACCGTAACAAATTGCAATTTCAAGTGCGTCGTCTAAACAATGGCGATGTCATTGCTGGTTTATACAAAGAAGGTACGCATCACTTAGTGAATTTAGAAAATTGCTTGGTTCAAGACGAAGTCATCCAAAATATCGCTAATCGTATCTGCCGTTTGATTGAAAAATACAATTTGCCTGTTTATGATGAACGTAAAGTCATGGGTATCCGCACAATCGTTGCGCGACGCAGCCAAAAAACAGGTGAAGTTCAAATTATTTTCGTGACATCCGCACGTATCAGCTTAGATGGACAAGTTTGGCCTGCACCACGTGAAGAGCTCTCAAAACGTCAACGCAAAGACTTGGTGAAGATGGATAATATTTTATCTGACTTGACGGAAGAGTTTCAGGAGATTGTTTCTGTATCAGCCAACTTCCATCCAAAGAAAACCAGCGAAATTTATGGTGACCGTACACAGATGCTTTTTGCAGAAAAAGAAACGATTACCGAAGGCGTTTTGGATTATGACTTTGAGTTGTCACCACGTGCTTTTTATCAACTCAATTCAGAACAAGCTAATGTGCTCTATGGTGAAGCCGTACGCGCGTTGAATCCGAAAAAAGACGACCGTGTTATCGATGCCTACTGCGGTGTCGGCACCATCGGTTTTGGTGTGGCTAAGAAAGTTAAGTCGGTCCACGGAATGGATATTACGCCAGAATCTATCGCAGATGCTAAAGCCAATGCAAAACGTCTTGGCTTTAAAAACTGTCACTATGAAGTAGGTAAAGCGGAGCGGATCATTCCTAACTGGTATAAGTCAGGCCATAGAGCCACAGCGCTTATCGTTGACCCACCGCGAACAGGATTGGATGATGCTTTGTTGGAAACAATCACCACATATACACCAGAAAAACTCGTTTATGTGTCTTGTAATGTTTCGACATTAGCAAAAGACTTGATAATTCTTTCGCAATTTTACAGCATCGAATATATTCAATCTGTCGATATGTTCCCACATACGGCACGTACTGAAGCGGTAGTGAAAATGCGTAAACTTGCCCAACCTTTGGCAGCACCTTTCCGTGCTGAAAAGTCAAAAGCGAGCTATAGTAAACCACGGAGGAAAAGGAAATGACAAAATTTATCATTGAAAAAGATTTTTGGGAGCTTTTCCCAGATACGCAAATTGGGATTGTTTTAGCTAAAGGAATTGATAATACAGGAGAGAGCTCTGCTGAAGTCAAGGACATGTTGGCCAAGGCTAACCAAGAATCAAGAAAATTTTTACAAGAGCCTATTTTTAGTGAAAATCCAGTTGTTTCAGTTTGGCGTCAAGCTTATCGTAAGTTCAAGACTAAAAAAGGTGCACGTTCTTCTATTGAAAACTTGATGAAACGGGTTGAAAAAGGTAAAGAAGTTGGCAGTATTAATCCCCTTGTGGATATCTACAACACGATGAGTTTAACTTATGGCCTTCCAGCTGGTGGTGAAGATATTGATAGCTTTGCTGGCAATCTTCGTCTGACTCAAGCTCAAGGTGGGGAAAAATTTATCGCTTTGGGAGATGAGGAGCCAGATAATGCTCTGGCTGGAGAAATTGCTTATCTTGATGATGAAGGGGCGGTTTGTCGCTGCTGGAATTGGCGTGACGGTCAACGTACAATGCTGACGGAAAACACAAAAAATGCCTTTTTAATCATAGAATGTGTGGATTCAGGTCGTACAGATGAATTACGAGAAGCTATAGAAAAGTTAGCAGAGCTTACTGTTGCTCACCTCGGAGGGCGTGCAGAGCTCGCGATTATGACAAAAGAAAATCCTGAGCTCAGCTTAGACTAAGAGGAAAGCATGATTTATTTAAGAAAGGCAACCAAAGCGGATGTTGCATCCATTATGCCGATTATTGCTCAGGCGCGAGAATTTCTGGGCAAATCAGGGAGTGATCAATGGCAAGCTGAGTATCCTGCACAAAGTGATATTGAAAATTTTATTCACGAAGATGTCGGCTACGTTCTGATTGTAGATGAAAAAGTTGCAGGCTTTTGTGCGGTTATTACTGGAGAAGATACCCAATATACGAAAATTTATAATGGCAAGTGGTTAAATGACAGCTTGGACTACGTCACCGTCCATTGTTTAGCACTGTCTGATGAATATCGTGGTCTGGGTCTGACAAAATATCTTTTTTCAAACATCTTTACTCTGATGCAAGCACGCGGCTATAAAGACTTCCGCGTAGATACACACCCAGCTAATGCAGTGATGCAGGCAGTATTTGAACGTGAGGGCTTTGAAAAACGTGGTATGGTTTTCTACGAAGGAGATCGCATCGCTTATCAACTCCTTTTAGGAGAATGAGATGAATAAAGAAAACTGGCTAGAGTTTTGCCTATCTCTTGGTCCAACTTTTGCGGATACACCTTTTGCAAAGATGGAAAAAGGACCAGCGACGGTTGTTGTGAAGCATCTAAAAAACAAAAAATCCTTTGTCTATATTTCGGAGCGTGAAGGCAAGCTTGTTTTGGCTGTCAAAGGTTTACCCTCAGTCAACGAAGAACTTCGTGAATCTTTTGACTCAATACGCCCAGCCTGGCACATGAATAAAACGCACTGGAATGATATTCATCTTGGGGGTGATGTTTCAGAGGAACAAGCAAAACAGATGATTGAAAACAGTTATCGTTTAATCAAACCAAAAAGAGAATAAAAATGGAATATAAAGAAAAATTTTTAAAAGATTTTAGTGAATGGGTAGACCAACAGGTTCAACTTTCAGAAATGGCAATGAAAGCTGCAGAAAAAATTGCGGATGAAGATAAAAAAATTGAAGCAAAAGAAGCGGCTATCCGTTATGAAAGTCGTCTCGATGCTTATCAGTTTATTCAAGGGAAATTTGAAAACTATAAAGCAGGTAAGGATTTCCACGACGTACCGGACTTAGGTACAAAAACTTTTTAAGTAACAAGGGAAATCACTGCAAAGGGTTTCCGAGAACTTAGGCTTTGGGGTGAATTATTTATATCGATTGAAAGCACAATAGCCAACAGCGGAAAATCTAACCTTAATGGCTGACTATTTTAACGTATCAGTAGACCATCTGCTTAGTAAAGAACTACTTGAAACTTACAGGCTAGAAATTCAAAATTTGCTTGAAGTGTATAAAGGAGGGGCTAAGAGAGGTTTTTTGCAAAAGATAATCTTACTGTCTGCCTTAAGTTCTACTTTCAACTTTTACAAAGAGTTGACATTTTTCAAAATGGAAATAAGCTTCAATTTGCTTTAGCTAAAAACTTATTAAATGCTGTTTCTAACCGATTGAGCGTTTTTAACGATGCTTTTTTGATATACATAATAATTCCTAGCATCAATGAAAAAACAAAAGCTCTGCTCTTTGAGCTGTGCTGGTTCGAATTGGCGGGATAAGAAAAAATGCCTTATTACAAATTAGGGCATTTTTGGAATAAAGCATTTATTAATGAAGAATTTGAAGTATTTTAAATCACGATCTGATTTTAATAATTTCGTATAGGAGCATTATATGAACTTTTATGATATCGAATTTTTGAAATCACAATCAGGAATAAATGATTATATCAGATATATTTTTATATTTGCAAGTCTTACAGTACTCGTCATTATATTCAGTATCTATATTAGACACAAAATAAAAACTAAATATCGAGATTTAAGTATAATTCTTTTGTTATTTATTATTTTAGAACTAGGGATACAATATTCTAATTATATAGGATTTCAATCAAAACAGAACCAATCCTCGCAAATGGTCGCTTTTATTGAGAATGTAGCTAAAAACCAAAAGGTAGATATAGATAAGGTTTTAGTTAATTCTACTCAATTTGCTGATGGAATAATTGTAAAAATTGATGATAAATATTACTCAGTTAACTTAAATCCTGATCAGAAGACATATACGTTTGTAGAAAGTTATTTGATTAATCCCCAAAATAATGAAATGAAAAAATAGATTGTGAGAAGGTATGTTACTTTACAGTTCGATAATTTTAAAATTCTCTTTAGGTATTATTTGTCTTATTATTCAAATAAACATAATGGGAAAAGGAAATTTAGCGCCGGCCTCTGCAATGGATCAAGTTCAAAATTATGTTTTAGGTGGAATAATTGGGGGAGTTATTTATAATGACTCTATTACAGTTTTACAATTTATACTTGTTTTAATTATTTGGACGCTTTTGGTATTGATTTTAAAGTTTTCAAAAGAACATAATCGATATATAAAATTACTAGTAGATGGTCGCCCATTAACCTTAATAAAAGACGGAAATATCAGAGTTGAGGAGTGTTTGAAAAATGGTATTTCTGCTAATGACTTGATGTTCAAACTTCGTTCCAACGGTATCTATAAAATTGATAATGTAAAACGTGCTATTTTAGAACAAAACGGTCAGCTGACATTAATTGAATTTGGAGAAGAAAATGTTAAATATCCTCTTATTGTAGATGGTCAAGTGAATCTAGATGTTCTAGAAGTTATTGATAAAAATGCTGAATGGGTTGAATCGCAAATTTTAGAACAAGGCTATAACAAAATTGGTGAAATATATTTAGGTGAATATATCTCTGGGGAACTTAAGTTGTATGGCTACAATGACTAGTCAAGGAAAGGTTATTCCTCCAGATTTTTACAGAAAATAAAGCGAAGAGGCTTTTCCTTCTAGTTTTTAGCGACCACTAAAAGGGGTGCTGATGGGACCTATACTAAAAATGGCACATATATTTGTGTCGATAGTGTGAACTGTAATCGACAAATGCAAAAAATAGAAGGTTTAGAGCATTTCTTAGAGATAATCAAAGAACGCTAAGTGACCTTGCAAAAAACGGACAAATCTGATAGAATAAAAGCACTAAATGAGGAGTAACAAGTCTAATCTTTGAGAGAGAAATCGGTGGCTGCGAGATTTCAGATGAAGCTTGTGAAGGTTGCATTGAGGTCAGTTAAATAAAAATTAAGTGTCTGCTTTTATAAAAAAGCAGGAATTTAGGTGGTACCGCGCGTGAGCGTCCTATTTTGGATGTTTGGCGTGGTATTTTTTATTGACATAACTTATGCAGCTCTCCCTCAACCTCATCAACTGTTTTCATACCGAAAGGAAAAATAAATGACAGAAGAATTATCAACAAAGTTTAACCCTGCTGAAGTCGAAGCAGGACGCTATGAAAAATGGCTCGAACAAGGTGTTTTTGCACCTTCAGGTGACAAAAAAGCAAAACCCTACAGCATCGTTATTCCACCACCAAACGTAACCGGTAAGCTCCACTTGGGACATGCTTGGGATACGACTTTGCAAGACATTATCATTCGTCAAAAACGCATGCAAGGTTTTGATACTCTCTGGTTGCCAGGAATGGACCACGCAGGTATTGCAACGCAAGCCAAAGTGGAAGCGCGTTTAGCAGAAGAAGGTATTTCCCGTTATGACTTGGGCCGTGAGAAATTCTTGGAAAAGGTCTGGGAATGGAAAGACGAATACGCTGAAACCATCCATCAACAATGGGGTAAAATGGGTATCTCTGTTGACTACAATCGCGAGCGTTTTACGCTTGACGAAGGTTTATCTGCCGCAGTCCGCAAAGTTTTTGTTGAACTTTACAAAAAAGGTTGGATTTACCGTGGCGAGTTTATTATTAACTGGGACCCAAAAGCCATGACGGCACTCTCAGATATTGAAGTTATCCATAAGGACGTCGAAGGTGCCTTCTATCACATTACTTACCCTTTGGCAGATGGTTCAGGCGCGCTTGAAGTAGCGACAACGCGTCCAGAAACTTTCTTTGGAGACACTGCTGTTGCTGTTAACCCTGCAGATGAACGTTATGCCAAATACATCGGTCAAAGTGTTGTTCTCCCTATCATTAACAAAGAAATTCCTATTGTTGGTGACGAACACGCAGACATGGAAAAAGGGACAGGTGTGGTTAAAATTACGCCCGCCCATGATCCTAACGACTTCTTGGTTGGCCAACGTCATAACTTGCCACAAGTTAATGTGATGAATGCTGACGGTACAATGAACGAGCTCACAGGCGAGTTTAATGGCATGGATCGCTTTGAAGCCCGTGAAGCCATCATTAAAAAATTAGATGAGCTCGGTAACTTAGTTAAAGTTGAGAAAATGATGCACTCCGTTGGGCATTCAGAACGTACAGGTGTAATGGTTGAGCCCCGCTTGTCGACACAATGGTTCGTTAAGATGGAAGAGTTGGCTAAAAATGCAATCGCAAATCAAAAAACAGAAGATGCGGTTGAGTTTTACCCTCCACGTTTTAACGACACTTTCCTTCAATGGATGGAAAACGTACACGACTGGGTTATTTCACGTCAACTCTGGTGGGGACATCAAATCCCTGCATGGTACAACGAAGCTGGTGAAATGTATGTCGGTGAGGAAGCCCCAGAAGGCGAAGGTTGGGTACAAGATGAAGACGTACTTGACACTTGGTTCTCCTCTGCTTTATGGCCTTTCTCAACTATGGGTTGGCCGGATGAAAAGGCAGAAGACTTCCAACGTTACTTCCCTACAACGACCTTGGTTACGGGCTATGACATCATCTTCTTCTGGGTGTCACGTATGATTTTCCAATCCCTTGAGTTTACAGGAAAAGCACCATTTAATAATGTGCTTATCCATGGCTTGATTCGTGATGAAGAGGGACGCAAAATGTCCAAATCTTTGGGGAATGGTATTGACCCAATGGATGTGATTGAAAAATATGGTGCAGATGCCTTGCGTTGGTTCTTATCCAATGGTTCAGCTCCAGGACAAGATGTGCGTTTTAGCTACGACAAAATGGATGCAGCTTGGAATTTCATCAATAAGATATGGAATGTTTCACGCTATATCCTGATGAATGCAGGGGATATCACAGCAGAAGAAATTTCTGCTCATCTTGACCAAGTGGCAGAGAAAACAGCAGGTAATGTTACCGATCGCTGGATTCTCACACGCTTGAATGATACAATTGCGCGTGTTACGGAACAAATGGATAAATTTGAGTTTGGTGTTGCAGGTCATATTCTGTATAACTTCATTTGGGATGAGTTTGCCAACTGGTACCTTGAGTTGACCAAGGAAGTAATGTTTGGCGATGATGAAGCAGAAAAAGACGTTACACGTTCAGTGCTTGTGCATGTCCTTGATCAAGTGCTCCGCCTCTTGCACCCAATCATGCCTTTCTTCACAGAGGAAATCTTCGAAAAACTTCCGACAGCTGAAGGCAAATCTATTGTGGTATCTGAATATCCAGAAGTACATCCAGAATTTGATGATGCAGAAGCTGGAGATGGTGTTGCCATGCTTATTGAAATTATTACCGCTGTACGTAATATTCGTGCGGAAGTGAATACGCCTTTATCAAAAGCCGTGCCAATGATGATCAAATCAGACAAGGAAGACTTCTTGAACAAGGTGGCGCCTTATATCAGACGTTTCACTAATCCAAGCGAGTTAACTATTGCAGCGGATGTGGCAGCACCAGAACAAGCCATGTCAGCAGTTGTTACTGGTGCAGAAATTTACCTTCCATTAGCAGGCTTGATTAATATCGAGGAAGAAATTGCTCGCCTTAATAAAGAGCTAGACAAATGGCAAAAAGAACTCGATATGGTTAACCGTAAGCTTTCTAATGAAAAATTTGTGGCAAATGCCAAAGCAGAAGTTGTAGATAAAGAACGTGCTAAACTAGCAGACTATCAAGAGAAGTTTGAGAGCACTCAAGCCCGTATTGAAGAGTTACAAAAATAGTCTATGAGTCATAGAAAAGTTCCTAATTGTGGGAACTTTTTCTTTTTGGTATAGATAGATTTGCAATATCTTAAATTTTCATTTCTTGTTAAAGCTGTGAAAAAGTGATAAAATAAACAAAGAAAAAAACTCTAAGGAGAGATATAAGATGGCACATATTAAATTTGACTATTCTAAATTGAAACCATTTGTGGCTGATAAAGAGCTTGACGAAATTCAATGGCAAGTTGACGGCGCAGATAAACTTCTTCGTGAAGGAACTGGTGCGGGTTCTGACTTCATCGGTTGGTTAGATCTTCCAGAAGACTATGATAAAGAAGAGTTTGCTCGTATCCAAAAAGCAGCAAGTAAAATTCAATCTGATTCAGAAGTTCTTATCGTTATCGGTATTGGTGGTTCATACCTCGGTGCCCGCGCTGCAATTGATTTCTTGAACAACAGCTTTGTTAACCTCCAATCAAAAGAAGAACGTAAAGCACCACAAATTCTTTATGCAGGAAATTCAATTTCTTCAAGCTATCTTTCAGACTTGGTAGAATATGTTGCAGATAAAGATTTCTCTGTTAATGTTATCTCTAAATCAGGGACAACAACTGAACCAGCAATTGCCTTCCGTGTCTTTGAAGAACTTTTGGTTAAAAAATATGGCCGTGAAGAAGCAAATAAACGTATCTATGCCACAACAGATAAAGAAAAAGGTGCCGTTAAAGTTAATGCTGATGCAAACAACTGGGATACTTTTGTTGTTCCAGACTCAGTTGGTGGACGTTTCTCAGTTTTGACAGCTGTGGGTCTCTTGCCTATCGCAGCATCAGGTGCTGATATCACAGCCCTTATGGAAGGTGCTAACGCAGCGCGTAAAGAATATACAGCTACAGACGTACGTAAAAATGATGCATACGCTTATGCAGCACTTCGTAATATTCTTTACCGCAAGGGTAAACTTTCAGAAATCTTGATTAACTATGAGCCATCATTGCAATACTTCTCAGAATGGTGGAAACAATTGGCGGGTGAATCTGAAGGTAAAGACCAAAAAGGTATTTACCCAACATCAGCAAACTTCTCAACAGATTTGCACTCATTGGGTCAATTTATCCAAGAAGGTACACGTTCTGTATTTGAAACAGCTATCCGTGTTGAAAAACCACGCAAGAATATCACTATCCCTGAGCTTGAAGCAGATCTTGATGGTCTTGGCTATTTGCAAGGTAAAGATGTTGACTTCGTCAATAAAAAAGCAGCTGATGGTGTGCTCCTTGCTCATACAGATGGTGGTGTGCCAAACATGATCGTTACTTTGCCTGAGCAAGATGAATTCACTTTAGGTTACACTATCTACTTCTTTGAGCTTGCAATTGCAATCTCTGGTTACTTGAACGGTATCAACCCATTTGACCAACCAGGTGTTGAAGCTTACAAACGTAACATGTTTGCGCTTCTTGGTAAACCAGGATTTGAAGAATTGAGTGCAGAATTGAACGCACGCCTTAATTAAGGAATAATCCTATAAAAAGTCATTATTCTTTGAATCATGGCTTTTTTACTGCTCTTGGGGAAGAACTCTATCAGTGTGCTATAATAAAGCAATGAGAGTTGTAGCAGGAAATTACGGTGGTAGACCACTGAAGACATTGGCAGGAAAAACAACGCGTCCAACGACGGACAAAGTCAAGGGTGCAATTTTTAATATGATAGGCCCTTATTTTGAAGGTGGTCGGGTCTTGGATTTGTTCTCAGGTTCAGGTTCACTTGCTATCGAAGCTGTCTCACGTGGGATGGCCAGTGCTGTAATGGTTGAAAAAGACCGTTCAGCACAGTTGGTGATTGCAGAAAATATCAAGATGACAAAAGAAGAGGAAAAATTTCAACTTTTGAAGATGCCAGCAGAGCGTGCCTTAGCTCGTCTTTCTGGACAGTTTGATTTGGTTTTGCTTGATCCTCCGTATGCGAGAGAAAGTATTGTTGCTAATCTAGAAGAAATGCAGAAAAAAGACTTGTTGGCAGATGACGTTATCGTTGTTTGTGAAACAGATAAAGAAGTTACACTTCCGGAAAGAGTGGGACAACTGTCCTTGCGTAAAGAAAAAGTATATGGAATTTCAAAGGTAACCATCTATGAAAGATAAAATCGGTTTATTTACGGGTACTTTTGACCCAGTCACAAAAGGCCATCTTGATATCGTTGAACGTGCCAGCAAGCTTTTTGACAAGCTTTATATCGGTATTTTTAAAAACGAAGCTAAAAATCCTTTGTTTAGTTTAGAAGAACGTGTAGCCCTCATCGAAAAAGCCTTAGCAGATTTACAATTAACTAATGTGGAAGTGATTGCACATGCGAATGATTTGACTGTGAATATTGCGAAGGAACTAGAAGTAACGGCACTTGTGCGTTCCGTTCGCAATGCGGCTGATTTAGACTACGAGAAAAATATGATTTACTTTAACCGTGAAATGACGGGAGTGGAAACTATTCTATTGACCGCAAAACCAGAACTCGAAAATATTAGTTCTACACGGATGCGTGAGCTCTATCACTTTGGACAAGACCTAAGCCAATGGCTGCCAGAAAATGTTATTAAAGCACTGAATGGAAAAAAATCAAATGAAAAATGAAGATGTCAAAAATAAACGTAAGCTCAAACTTTTTTTATCTATAGGAATTCCGCTTGTATTTATCATAGGGCTGTTTTTCCCTTTGCCGTATTACATTGAGCAACCAGGTGGAGCAATACCGGTCAATCAAATGGTTGAAGTTTCAGGGACAAAGGATGAACATAAAGGAAATTTCTACCTGACTACGGTTGAAATGGTTCGAGCTAATGCGGCGAATATGCTTTATTCGATGTCTGATCCATTTGCTACTGTTTTAAGTAGCCAAGAAATGACAGGAGGATTGACAAACCAGCAATTTGACTTGGTTAATCAATTTTATATGCAGACTGCGCAAAATACTGCGATTTATCAAGCTTTCAAGCTGGCGGGGAAGCCTTATGAAATGAAGTACCAAGGAGTTTACGTACTTAGCATAAGTGAGGATTCAACTTTTAAAAATGACCTGCAGCTTTCTGATACGATAACAGAAGTTAATGGTAAAACATTCAAGTCTTCAGCAGACATGATAAAATATGTTGCTCAACAAAAGGTGGGCGATAATGTAACAATTAAATATACACGGATGGATGGTAGCCAACATGAAGCAACTGGAAAATATATTAAGTTGAGCAATGGCAAGACGGGCATTGGTATCGGCTTGGTTGATCATACAGAGGTTGTAACTCATCCTCAAGTAAAAATTGATGCAGGCTCGATTGGTGGTCCAAGCGCTGGAATGATGTTTACTCTGGAAATCTATAGTCAGATTACGGGCAAAGATTTGCGGCGAGGCAGAGAAATAGCAGGTACTGGGACGATAAACGAAGACGGAAGTATCGGTCAGATTGGTGGCGTTGATAAAAAGGTTGCAACAGCCAGTCAAGAGGGAGCTAAAATCTTCCTCTGCCCAGATGAAACAGCTGAACAGGCAAAAGCCTCTGGTACAACGAATAACTATACAGATGCCGTAGCAGCAGCTAAAAAGTTGAATACAGACATGAAAATCGTACCTGTCAAGACCATCCAAGAGGCCCTAGATTATCTTGAAAAATAGGTTCTGTGTACTCTATGGTGGTAGCTGAAAATTTATTGCCACTTTTTGTAGAGAAAGCGGAGAAATTCGGGAGCTACAATGTTTTTCGTGGTGAGTAGCCACACTAAATGTTATAGCGACCAAATAAACTAAAAAAAGCTGTGGATAACAGCTTTTTTTGGTTTAATATTGGTCTTGCAAGAGCGCTTTAAGCTCATCAATACTTGGTTGACGTGGGTTACCTGGTGTGCATTGGTCATCGTAAACAAGGTTTGCTAACTTATCAAGTTCGCGTTCTAAATGGTTTTTATCGACACCATTACCTGAAAGTGTGATATCAATATCAATGCTGTCTGTCAATTTCTTGATTTCCTTAATAAGCTTGTCAACCAGTTCGGCATTGTCTTTGCCTGTTAAACCAATATAGCGTGCAATTTCGGCGTAGTCTTCTTGGGCACGATAGATTTCATAACGTGGATATGGTGTACGCTTAACATTTCCTGTTACAGCGTTAAATTTGATAACGTGCGGCATAGCGATAGCAATAGCTAAACCATGTGGCAATTCAAACTCGCCGCCGACTTTGTGCGCTAAGGAGTGGTTGATACCGAGAAATGCATTAGCAAAAGCCATACCAGCTAAGGTTGCAGCGTTGTGCATATTTGCGCGTGCCATCTGTCCTTCTTTGGAAGGTTTTGAAGGGTCATAGTGGTAAGAAGTGGTTAAATTTTCAAAGATTAATTTGATTGCACGAAGTGATAGAGGTTTAGTATAGTCTGAAGCCATGACTGAAACGTAAGATTCGAGTGCATGACTGAGTGCATCGATACCTGACCAAGCGACTGTACGTTTTGGCACAGTCATAACAAACTCAGGGTCAACAATGGCCACTTGAGGTGTAAGTTGATAATCCGCTAAGGGATATTTAACATGTGTTTCGTCATCAGTGATGACAGCAAATGGTGTTACCTCAGAGCCTGTCCCCGAAGTAGTTGGAATACATACCAGTTGAGTTTGGTCTTGATGTGGGAATTTGACGATACGTTTACGGATATCGATGAATTTTTGGGCCAGTTGCTCAAAAAGGGCTTTCAATGCGATATCGTCATTAAGGTCAACTTCCCCGCGAACGGAATACTCATAAATCAAACGGCCGATTTTGGCTGCATCAAGCGGAGAACCACCACCAAGAGCAATAACGGTATCTGGTTTGAAGTCATCCATTTGACGTGCAATCTCGATTGCCTGAGATAATGTAGGGTCTGGTTTTACAGAACCGTAGATAGTTGTTTGTACCTGTGTGTCACGAACAGCGAGTTGCTCAAGCATGTGATCAACAAAGCCAAACTGTAACATCCCGTGATCTGTGACAACAAAGGCACGTTTTATATCAGGCATTTCTTGCAAATAAGAGATTGAGTTGTTTTCGTAGTAGATTTCTTTTGGCAGACGAACCCATTGTGGGCGATTACGACGACGTGCCACTGTTTTAATATTCAATAGATCATATGTACTCAAGTTGTGTGAAATTGAATTTTTACCCCATGAACCAGTTCCGAGCGTCAATGATGGACGCATTGCATCAGTATAAATATCGCCAACACCGCCAATAGAGTCAGGCTGGTTAACCAAGATACGTGCAGCACCAATGGCATCTGCATATTCTTTAACAAATGGATCATCCTGAGCACCAATTTGGATGGCAGCATTGTGCCCTGCGCCCTGATAGTCTAAAAGTTTTTGAACGATTTCGATAGCATTTTTACGTGAGGTAGATTTGTAGAGGGACAGAAGTGGACTGAGTTTTTCAGAGGACAGTGCTTCTCCGATATTTTTTTCATCAAGTTCAAAGAGTAGGACATCTTTGCCCTTAGGGACTTTTACGCCAGCTTGTTCAGCAATCCAAGGTCCAGGACGTCCAGCAACAGGACCCGTTACACCAAAGCCTTCGCCAGCACGTTCAACAAAGACAAATTTTTCAATTGCTTTATAGTCTTTCTTAGGTACTTTATAAGCACCGTGTGCCTGGAGTTTTTCAAGAAACTCATCATAAATTTCTTCAGCAATAACAGCAGAATTTTCTGTGGCACAAATCATGCCATTGTCAAAACGCTTAGAGAGCAGAAGGTCTTCAACAGCGCGATCGACATTTGCGGTTGCATCAACAAAGACAGCACCATTACCTGCACCGACTCCTAGTGAAGGATTACCAGATTTCAGAGCGGCATTAACCATTCCTGGACCACCTGTGGCTAAGATTGAAGCAATACCCTGATTCTGTATGAGTGCTGTTGTATTATAGAGACTAGGTTCTTCAATCCATTGGATAAAGTTTTCTGGAGCTCCTGCTTTCAGAGCAGCATCATAGACGATACGTGCAGCATGTGAAGAGCAATTTTGAGCTTGTGGATGGAAGGCAAAAACGATAGCGTTGCGTGTTTTTGCCGTTAAAAGTGATTTGAAGATAGTTGTTGAGGTAGGGTTAGTCGTAGGCACAATCCCGGCAAGGACACCAAGAGGAGCTGCGATTTCAACTGAACCGTTAACCTTGTTTTCGCTAATTACTCCAACAGTTTTATCGTTTTTTATTGAGTTATAAACAGACTCTGAAGCAAAGCGGTTTTTAGTATCCTTGTCTTCAACAATGCCGCGACCAGTTTCCTTATGTGCTTCGTGAGCGAGTTCCAGAGAATGCTCACTAGCTGCCAAAGCCATAGCTGCAACAATTTTATCAACCTGTGCTTGAGTATAACCTTCAAAATGCAGAGCGGCTTGATGGGCTTTTTTCACAAGAGTATCTGTGTATTGCTCTGCTTTTTCTAAGAGTACAGCCTTATCAGTTGCTGTTATTTCTTTCTTCGTCTTTGTGTTTGGGGTTGTCATATAAAATTTCTCCTTTGTGAAATTTATCACGTTATTATTTTAACAAAGTTTGAACGCGGTGTCAAATTGTATTGTGCAAAAAAATACAATGTTGTGTTAGCGAAATAATATTCACATTTTAATGATAGAAAAACCGCCTTATTTGGCGGTTTGGTTTAGAGGGTTGGAAGGACACAAGTGCCTTCTGGACTATAAAAATCTTTTTGTTTCAGTGTAAGTAGTCCTGTTGTACGATTGCGGCGGAAAAGACTAAGGTTATCGCTGTCTTGATGGGCCACGATAATAAAGTCTTCTGTGCTATTGAAGTTAAAGTCGCGAGGTGTTTTACCTTCTGTTTTTACAATGTCTTCCAGAGTAATTTTCGTTCCTAAAGGACTGACACTGAAGACAGCGATTGAATCATGCCCGCGGTTTGAGGCATAGAGGAATTTACCATCAGATGAAAGACGCAGCGCAGCAGCGCTTTTGACACCCTCAAAATCAGCAGGCAGTGTACTGAGGGTTTCTAGAGCTGCAAAACGTCCTTTTTCTTCATTGTAGCTAAGCACTGTTACAGTGGAAGAAAATTCACCAATAGCATAAGCAACTTTACCGTTAGGGTGGAAGGTCAGGTGACGAACGCCAGTTCCAGTAGGCATGCGATATAGGGTAGCGATAGAAAGCTTGCCATCTTCCCCCACAACGTCATATACAGTGATTTCGTCCGTTCCTAAATCACAAGTAACCAAGCGACCATCTGGTGTAAGATCTGCATAGTGAACATGTGGGCGTTCTTGACCTGGGTGTCCGTTTGAGCCTTCCCCTTCATGTTTTACAGTATCTGTTAAAAGGAGTGAACCATTTTTTTGGATTTTATAGACACGAATTTCTCCCAGATGATAGTTGGCACCATAAACAAGACCGCGTTTATCGTCAACAGAAACATAACAAAGAGGGGCTCCAACACTCGTGACATAATTTAAAAGTTCTGCTTTCCCCCTTTTATAAGTTAAAGCGGCGATGCCACCACCATTTTCATCTGCAGCACAGCTATAGAGATGCTGTTTCTTTCTATCTAGAGCAATATAGGTCGCATTTTGAACATGTGCAACTTCTTTTAGATTAGAAAGTTCTTCCTTGACAACATCTAAGTCGAAACTGTATATTCCCTTTGATTCACGTTTAGTATATCCACCCACTAGAATTTTTTCCCGCATAGTTTAGCTCCTTTTACATTTAATATTCGTATAATTATTTTATCATAAAGGAGCGTTTTCAGGAAGTTAAATCTCTCACGTTTTATGCATCTACGAGAAACTTAGGTAAAAAAGAGGACTTGCAATATGAGGAAGATTAGTATATAATATTACTGTTGCTCTCGGGCGATAATCTCACATTTTGACTTGACGATGTCGTAGTGCACAGGTGTAGCGGCATAGGGTGAGAGTCAAAAGAGGAAAAACTATTTTAAAAGGAGACATTAATATGTCAGTTATTTCAATGAAACAACTTCTTGAAGCTGGTGTTCACTTCGGTCACCAAACGCGCCGTTGGAACCCAAAGATGAAACCATACATCTTTACAGAACGTAACGGTATCCACGTTATCGACCTTCAAAAAACAGTTAAACTTGTTGACGATGCTTACAACTATGTACGTAACGCTTCAGCTGAAGGTGCTGTAGTCCTTTTTGTTGGTACTAAAAAACAAGCTTCAGAAGCTGTTAAAGAAGAAGCACTTCGTGCTGGTCAATACTATGTAAATCACCGTTGGCTTGGTGGTATGCTTACGAACTGGAACACTATCCAAAAACGTGTGGCACGCCTTAAAGCAATCAACAAAATGGAAGAAGACGGAACTTTCGATGTTTTACCTAAGAAAGAAGTTGTCCTTTTGAACAAAGAACGCGAACGTCTTGAAAAATTCATCGGTGGTATTGCTGACATGCCTCGCATCCCAGATGTGATGTACGTTGTTGACCCACACAATGAACAAATCGCTATCCAAGAAGCTCAAAAATTGGGAATTCCAGTTGTAGCTATGGTTGATACAAATGCTGACCCAGATCCAATCGACGTTATTATCCCAGCAAACGATGATGCTATCCGTGCAGTTAAGTTGATTACTGCTAAAATGGCTGATGCTGTCATCGAAGGGCGTCAAGGTGAAGATGCAGCAGAAGAAGAACTTACAGCGAAAGATACTGCAGCTTCAGAAGAGTCACTTGAAGAACTTGCTGAAATCGTTGAAGGCAAATAATTTGTAATGAATAATACAGGCGAGGCCCTACGCCTCCCTGTTTTTTTATAAAATATAATAATTAGGAGAATTATACAATGGCAGTAACAGCAGCTCAAGTTAAAGAATTGCGCGAAAAAACTGGTGCAGGTATCATGGATGCTAAACGTGCACTTGTTGAAACTGATGGAAATATGGAAGCAGCCGCTGAGCTTCTTCGTGAAAAAGGTATTGCTAAAGCTGAGAAAAAAGCTGACCGTATCGCCGCTGAAGGCTTGACAGGTATCGCCGTAAATGGTAATACTGCAGCACTTATCGAGTTGAACTCAGAAACAGACTTCGTTGCTAAAAACGAACAATTCGTTGCTATCGTAAAAGAAACAGCTGAACTTATTGCAGAGAAAAAACCTGCAACTAATGAAGAGGCTTTAGCTTTGACAACTGCAGAGGGCATCAGTCTTGAAGATTCTTATACACAAGCAACAGCGACAATTGGTGAAAAAATTTCATTCCGTCGTTTCCAACTTATCGAAAAAACAGATGAGCAAACATTTGGTGTTTACCAACACAACCAAGGGCGTATTGGTGTAGTCGCAGTTATTGAAGGTGGTGATGCAGAGCTTGCTAAGGCTGTTGCAATGCATATCGCTGCGATGAACCCAACTGTTCTTTCTTACAAAGAATTGGACGCTGAGTTTGTTCACGATGAGTTAGCTAAAATGAACCACAAAATCGATGAAGACAACGAAAGCCGCAAATTGGTTAACAAACCAATGCTTCCACATCTTGCATACGGTTCACGCAGCCAGTTGACTGAAGAGGTTCTTGCTAAGGCTGAAGCAGAAATGAAAGAAGAACTTTTGGCAGAAGGTAAGCCAGAAGCAATCTTAGGTAAAATCATTCCAGGTAAACTTGCAAAATACATTATCGACAACACTAAAGTTGACCAAGCCTACACGCTTCTTGGCCAACTCTACATCATGGATGACAGTAAAACTGTAGAAGCTTTCCTTGAATCTAAAGGTGCTAAAGTAGTAGCCTTTGTACGCTATGAAGTTGGCGAAGGTATCGAGAAGGCTGAAAATAATTTTGCAGCAGAAGTTGCGGAAGCAGCAGGACTTGCTTAATTTCTAAAAAGGAGGGGTGGCTTTAGAGGCTGCTCTTTTTTCTTCCTTCCATTGTTTGAGTAGGCTTTGACAAGCCAGTATTCTTATATTGCATGTATTCTAAAAAATGTAGAAAAGTGATGTAAAAACAAATATAATGTGCTATAATAAAGAGTGAAACTTTGTATTTAAAAATGAGTTTAAATAAAAAGATAAAATTACCTAAAGTTTTGGAGAGATAATGTCAAGTACAATAATTATTCTTTTGGGCGTTCTCGTAGTGATTGTCGTTGGATTCTATGTTTTTTCAATGGTAATGCGTAAGAAAACAGAAAATCGTATTCTTGAGTTGGAAGAACGTAAGGAATTACTTTTTGATTTACCCGTGCAAGAAGAATTAGATGCTGTCAAGAAAATGCATTTAGTTGGACAATCGCAAACAATTTTCCGCGAATGGAATCAAAAATGGATTGATTTATCGTCGGACTCATTTGCTGATTTGGAAAATCATATTTTTGAAGCTGAACAGTTGAATGATTCCTTCCATTTTTTCCGTGCGCGTGAGTCGGCAGATGATAGTGAAGCACAGATTGAGGTCATGGAATCAGAGGTTGAAGCGATTCGTGCAGGTGTGGCAGAGTTGGTTGAGCAGGAAAAACGTAATTCGACAAAAATCCAAGAATCTTTAGACTTATACGAAACATTACGCGATGAGATTACAGACAATCAAGAAAAGTACGGTACAGTTATTGATGAAATTAATCGTCATTTAGCAAATATCGAAACAGAGTTTTCACAGTTTGTTACGCTTAACTCCACTGGAGATCCGATTGAGGCGGCAGAAGTACTAGAAACTGCAGAAGAACACACCATTGCTTTACGTGCTATTACGGAAAAAATTCCGTCTCTTTTAGCTGTTGTAGACAAAGAATTACCAAAACAAATTGAAGATTTAGAAGAAACAATTCATAAATTTGAAGAAGAGGATTATGTACTTCCTCCAAGTGTCAATCTTGAGAATGAAAGACAGGCCGTTCAAAAGGATATAGAGGAAGCGAAAGCTCTTCTTGATAGCTTTGAACTTGAGGCGACTGAGGCACGTATCGCTTCAATCAATAATCGTATCAATGGTGTGTATGACATCTTTGAGCGTGAATATAAAGCGCGTCGCAGTGTTGAAAAGCGTGTCAATATCCTCAAAAGCTACATTGAGCACACGCGTGCAAATAATAAAGCGCTTTTGTTGGAGATTGATCATACTATGCAGTCCTACTTGCTCTCTGATAATGAAAAGGCTGCCGTACGTAGTTACTCAGAACACCTTGATATCCTTGAAGGAGAGGTTGATAGTGTGTTAGAGGCTGTAAAAGAAAAACAAAAGCCTTATTCAGCTTTGGGCAATAATGTAAATTCAATTATTGATGCTTTGGAAGACATTGAAAAGAATCAAATCAGCATCAGTGAGGGGCTTGCTAACTTACGTGAGCGAGAAAAAGTTGCCCAAGAAGCTGCGGATGACTTTGACTCAGAATTACGCATTATTAAACGTTATGTGGAAAAACGTAATCTTCCAGGTTTACCAAAAGATTATTTAGATCTCTTTTTCGCTACAAGTGAGCGTCTGGAGGCTCTGTTCAAAGAGTTAGGTAAAGTACGTATTAACATAGATGTTGTCAATCATCAACTTGATACATCTACTCAGGATATGGAAGCCCTGAAGGATGCAACAGACGACTTAGTCGATCATGCTGTTCTTGCAGAGCAGTTGATGCAATACGCCAACCGTTACAAGGCAAGTGATGAGCGTGTTTCTGGTGCTATTGCTCGCAGCTTGCAACTCTTTGATCGTGCCCGAAACTATGATGGTGCCTTCAATGAAATCTCGAACGCTTTAGAAATGGTTGAGCCTGGTGCGGTTGAACGTATCGCTAAGGTTTATCATAATCATAAAGAAAAACCAGACTATCGTTAGTGGTTTGATAAAAAACATAAGGAAGCTTACGTTTTTTAATTTTCCTTGATTTTTTATTCAGTCTAGCAATAAACAAAAAGAAGCGAACAAGGGGGCGAATAGTTATATAGGTCTATGGCTTAAAGGGAGGTACAATGCATGAGATAGAGGATTTTGAAAAAGTAAATTTGAAACTAATCAAGCAGAAGAAAGAACTACCGAACTATAGTTTGTTTAGCTATTTTTTGCCTTGTGGATTTTCGAAAAAAGCGGTATATGATGCGCTATTCATATAACTTCAAAGGCTTTAGAGTTGTTGACAGTACGGCAAACAGAATGATAAAATTGCGAGAAAATAACGATTTTCGCTGGGGACAATCCAAAAAATCTGTTTTTAGAAAGGCACAGATATGAAAAAGCTTTAGTATCAGTGGGGATTTTAGTTTCCACAGTTATTCTCATTGTTCCAAGTATTGGAGAGAATTTTTATAGGGATAAGTGTGATGAAATCTTATGAAACTGACCTTGGTAATGTGGTATAATGAGAAAGATAAATTAGAATGCGAGGAGGGGAAATGAGAGAGTACAAAATTAAAGGAACGAATTATAAAATCCGTTATAATGATTTTTCTGGCGAACTGACACCTATTATTTTTATACATGGTTTAGGATGTGCAGGTTCTTTTGATTACGTGGAAGTGGCCTCTATTCTAAAATCTAAACACCGAATAATTCTAATTGATTTATTGGGGGCAGGGTATAGTGACAAGCCACTATCTTTTAAATATACAGTTGCTTCACATGCCAAATATTTACAGGAATTCACTGAAGATCTTAACTTGGAAAAAATGATTGTGTTTGGGCATAGCTTAGGCGGAGCCATAGCGATAGAGTTGTGTAATTTGTTAAAAGATAGAGTTCAAACCCTAATACTTAGTGAAGCTAATTTAGATCCAAGCAGTCCAGATTCAGCAAGTTTTGAAATTGCTAATTTTGATGAAGATGATTTGGATAGTACTTTCGAAAGAAAGCTCACAGAGTATGAAAAGTTAGGAAATACAATGTGGGTAGCTACTTTAAGAAACTGGTTGCCAAAAGCTGCTTTTGAAATTTCTACCAATGCAGTTAGCGGCGGAAGAACATCGTGGAGAGAGCTTTTATACGACTTTGAATTTCCGAAATATTTTATTTTTGGGGAGAAATCATTGCCTGATGCGGATTTTGAAAAACTAAAAGAACACGGTGTGAAAATTGAAGTTGTTCCAAACGCCGGGCACTCAATGGCTTGGGAAAATCCTAATGGTTTTGCCCAAGTTATAAAAAGGTGCTTATAATATTCTATAATTAAATTGTTCTGAACAAGAGATGCTTGCAAAAGTAAGTATCTTTTTTATACTAATCTCTTAAAAGAGAGGATTTTAAGTGGTAGATAATCTAAAAGCTGAAGGTGCAGGAGTATTTCTCGATATCGTGAATGTTATCGGTCAAAGAACGGGTATTAGAATGGATGCGTTGGCGTGTGGCATATTAGCAAACAGCGCATCACTTCAGAAACTTAGATTTTCTGCAAGAGATTCAGCTAACTTCTTAGGCAATGTTGAGATACTTAGTGAATGAAAAGAAGACCAAGGCTACCATACATTAATTTAGGTTAAAGAAATAGTTTTATGACAGATATTTATTTTTAAATATCGAATCAAATTTATAAAATAAATAATTGCTGAATTCGAGTTTGTTTAGCAATTTTTACGTTGTATATTTTTTCAAGAACTAGCCCATGATCAGCAGTTATTTGATTTTGAAGATTGACCGTACAGAAGATGGGATAATAGAATGCTGCTGTGAGAAATGTATTATAAACATAGACAAATTTTTTTAGTTGAGGAGATATTAGTTTGGTATCAGTAATCTTATTTTTAATAATTATTTTTTCTGGGAAAATATTTGGTTTTCCTAAAAATAAAAGTTTAGATATAATAAAAGCTATAGCAATCGTATTTATAGAAACAATAATTGCATCAATCTTATTTTTGGGAATGAATTTACTTAATACATGGTCTGCCTTTAGTTCTGTCATGTTAGAAAGCCTAAATTCTCTGTTTGAAATTATACTTTTATTTGCAATTATCAATGGCTATATATTATATTGGATAAATAGGTGGGCTTTTAAAACATTTAACATTAGTAAAGAGATTCAAACTTTATGTGAGTATATTATTCAATGGTCTTTAATATATTGCACGATATATCAAATTTTGTTTGATGAAATAATAAAACCTTTTAGTGACAAGAATTCCTTTAAAGATGTGTTAAGTTTAGATGTAGTGGAACCGTCAGAATTATTATTTCTAGTTCTACCTGCTTTAATTTCAATATGGATATCAATTATAGCTTATAAGCATTTTAATGATGAATTATAAGGTGTTTTATCAAATATTTATTCTTGAATGAAGATAAAAGGGAACTTAGGAAGTTCAAAACTCCTAAGTTTTCTTGTTCTGGAGAGACTCTCACCTCCTTCACATTAGACAGAATTTTTTATTTTATGGTTCGTGCTATAGAGTACCGTAAGGTTTGCCGGGCTATATTGTACATGGAATATAAACAAAAACAGCGTAGGAAAATGTTATAATACAAAGTATGCACACTTTTTTTGCTTGAGAAGCAAGGAGAAAAATGTTTTGATAATCATCAAGGGAAATGGTGACAAGTAACTGTTACCAGTAATCCGAAAAGTCAAGTATCACAGTTAGAAGCTAAAAATAGGTTTTCGAAGAAGAGTGAGAAAAAGACAAAAGAAGGTGCAGCGGGTAAAAAAGAAATTTTATCAACAGTTCAAGATTTATTTGATGATGGCGAATTATAAGGGATTAAGAATTAAAGGTATCCTTTCTAATAGTAGAAATGAAAGTTCCTATTAAAGGGATAATAGAACGAGTGGGATGTCCATATGAAAAGAAGAAGCCACAAATTTATAGTCACGCAACTAAAAATATGCAAAGTAGTTTATTAAGTCAATTGAATGATTTTTTTAACTAACCAAAAAGTGAAGGAGATAGGAGAAACACACAGAAAGTTATTGATTTTTAAAACTTCTGAGTAATACTCTGATGTAGAAATATAAGGAGTTAGAGGTAAATGAAGGAGAATAAAAGCTTGAAATGTGTTAAAATAAGCCTATGAATGAAACTGAAAATATTATGGAAGAATTGCACTGTATTGGTTGCGGTGCACGGATTCAAACGGAAGATAAAAATGTCTTGGGTTTCTTGCCTGCAGGAGCGCTTGCAAAAAGAGGAGAAGATGATGCACTCTACTGCCAGCGCTGTTTCCGCCTTCGTCATTATAATGAAATCGCTGATGTCAGTTTGACAGACGATGATTTTTTACGTCTTTTGAGCGAAATAGGTGAGCACGATGCGTTAATTGTGAATGTTGTTGACATTTTTGATTTCAACGGTTCTCTAATCCCAAGCTTACATCGTTTTACCGGCAATAATGACCTTCTCTTGGTGGCAAACAAGAAAGATATTTTGCCACATTCCTTGAAAGTTGGTAAACTGAGCGCTTGGCTCAAAGAGCAAGCAAAGCGTGCGGGCCTTCGTCCCCTTGATGTTCTTGTAACCTCAGCTAAAAATCAAGATGATGTTAGAGAGCTCATGGAAAAAATTGAGAAGATGCGCAAGGGTCGTGATGTTTATGTGGTTGGTGTAACAAATGTGGGAAAATCTACATTAATCAACGCCATTATCAAGCTGGTCACAGGTGATGACAATGTGATTACAACCAGCCGTTTCCCAGGAACAACTTTGGATAAGATTGAAATTCCTCTTGATGATGAGAGCTTGTTGATTGATACACCGGGGATTATTCACCGTGGGCAAATGGCACATTATCTCGAAGCGAAAGACCTGAAACTCGTTTCGCCTAAAAAAGAAATCAAACCTAAAACTTACCAACTTAATGCAGGACAAACTCTATTTTTAGGGGGCCTTGCACGTTTTGACTATATACAAGGTGAAAAACAAGGTCTTACCGTTTTTTGTGATAATGAATTAGACATTCATCGTACAAAATTGGCAGGTGCTACTGAATTTTATGAAAAACATGCGGGGGGGTTACTTCAACCGCCACGTGCGAAAAATCTTTCAGACTTCCCCAAGCTCATCCGTAAAGAATTTTCTGTCAAAGAAAAATCAGATATTGTTTTCTCTGGTCTAGGATGGATTCGAGTTGCGGAACGTGGTGTTGTTGCAGCATGGGTACCAGAGGGTGTTGATGTGGTCCTACGTAAGGCATTGGTATAAGAATGATAGATTTAGAAGAAAAACAAGAGCGTGTTTTGTTGGCTGGAGTCGAAACTTTTGAAAACAGTGAAAATTTCGAAAGCTCAATGCTTGAACTTGCAGAATTGACCAAAACTGCAGGTGGGATTGTAGTTGACGCTTTTACGCAAAAGCGTGACAAATATGACACTAAATTTTTGATTGGAACTGGTAAGCTTGAGCAGATGCGTTGGGCGATTGAAGTTGGAGAAATAGACACGGTTATCTTCAATGACCGTTTGACACCTCGGCAAAATATCAATCTTGAAGAAGCTTTGGGGGTCAAAGTGATTGACCGAATGCAGCTGATTTTGGATATCTTTGCATTGCGGGCACGTTCGCATGAAGGGATGCTTCAGGTAGAACAAGCTCAATTGAGCTATTTATTGCCACGTTTGGTCGGCCAAGGTATTATGCTGAGTCGCCAAGGAGGAGGTATTGGTTCTAAAGGTCCTGGTGAAAGTAAACTCGAAACAGATCGTCGTTATATTCGTACACGTATCGAAAATATTGAAAAACAGCTCAAAAAGGTTGAAAAAACACGCGAAACCATTCGGAAAAAACGCAAAGAAAGTTCAATATTTAAAATAGGTCTGATTGGCTATACCAATGCCGGTAAATCAAGCATAATGAACGCTCTGACCGAAAAAACGCAATATGAAAAAGATGAGCTTTTCGCAACGTTGGATGCAACAACGAAACTGGTGAAAATAAAAGAGGATTTTACAGTCAGTCTTACAGATACCGTTGGTTTTATTCAAGATTTGCCGACGGAACTGATTAAAGCATTCAAGTCTACCTTGGAAGAGTCGACATATGTTGATTTATTGATTCATGTCATTGATGCCAGCAATCCCCATCATGAAGTCCATGAAAGAACAGTCCAAAAATTAATGGAAGAAATGGATATCCAAGGGATTCCTGTGTTAAATGTCTATAATAAGATGGATATGGCTAAGGATTTTGTGCCAACTTTGGCACCAGCTGTACAGCTTTCGATCAAGTCAGACGAAGGCGTCCAATGGTTACGCACAGCAATCTTAGAAAAATTGCATGAGCTCTTTGTCGCTTTTGAGTTGGACTTGCCTTATACAATGGCTTATAAACTACCTGAACTGAAAAAACTAGCCATGGTCAACGATGTTGTCGAGGGTGAAACAGCCTATAAAGTGAAGGGACTTATTGCACCTAACATGATGTGGAAGCTGGATAATTATTAGAAAAGAGAAATAAAATGGAATTAACTGGAAAACAAAAGCGTTACTTGCGAAGCCTCGCAGTAAATATTCGCCCCGTAGTTCAAATCGGAAAATCTGGATTATCGAACGAAATCCTCACAAGTATTCGCCACGCTGCAGATGCGCGTGAATTAATTAAAGTCAACATCTTGCAAAATTCGGATGAAACAGCGGAAGATGTTGCGGAGATGATTGATGAAATGGGCCTCAATGTTGTCCAAATCATTGGGCGTAACATTGTTGTTTTTAAAGTTAGTGATCGTAAAGAAAATCGTAAAATTTCGGAAGATGTAAAAAAGGTATAAGTTATGTCGCTTGAACTTCTAACCCCTTTTACCAAGGTGGAACTGCAAGAGGAACCCCCTCGTGTTCGCCGTGCCATCGGCCTTTTTTGGGGAAACTTCAATCCAGTGCATATCGCACATTTAACAATTGCTGATCAAGTACGCCAACAGCTTAATTTGGAGCAGGTCATTTTTTTGCCAGAGCATAATACAGAGGGGCATATTACTCGAATGCTTGAGCTTGCACTAGAGGGAAAAGAAGGGCTCAGACTTAACCAGTGTCGTTGCCAGTCAAAAGAAGGAATCTATGAAACGGTAAAGGAACTGAAGGAAGAGTATCCAGAGATAGACTTTTACTTTATTATCGGTGGTGACTTGATTGGTAGTTTATCCAGATGGAAAAACATTGAAAAGCTCTTGGAATTAGTACAACTTGTTGGTGTACGTCGTCCGCGCTTCCGTGTGGGAACGAGTTATCCCATTTTGTGGGTAGACGTGCCTGGTATGGACATATCTGGAAATATGGTACGAGAGCAGTTGAGCCGTGGAATTGTTCCCAACTTCTTGTTGTCACCAAAAGTTTTAGACTATATCAAGAAAGAAGGTCTCTATGTTTGAGTTTTATCCTGAAGTAAATCTGTCACGCGAGTCCTTACTTAAAAGGATAAAAGGGCAAATGTCTGAAAAACGTTTCAAACATATTTTGGGTGTAGAAAAAGCCGCGATTGCTCTTGCGGAAAAGTATGGTGTAAGTGTTCATAAAGCGAGTCTCGCTGCTCTTTTGCATGATTACGCGAAAGAGACAGAGGACCAAGTTTTTTTGGAATTGATTGACAAGTATAATTTAGATACGGATTTAAAAAATTGGGGCAACAATATCTGGCACGGTAGAGTGGGGATTTATAAAATACAAGAAGACTTGGAACTGAAAGATCCAGAAATCTTGCATGCCATAGAGGTTCATACTGTGGGAAGTCCCAATATGTCAAGCTTAGCTAAAGTGCTTTATGTTGCGGATTATATTGAAGAAGGCCGCGATTTCCCAGGTGTTATTGAAGCGCGAGCTATCGCAGATTGTTCTCTTAATATGGCAGTTGCCTTTGAGACGATGCGGCTTATCGATTATCTGGCAGAGCTTCGTGTTAAGATTTATCCTCAAAGTATCGAAACATATAACGCATTTATCAAATATCTTAAAGAATAATAAAATAGAAAATAGGAATAAAATGAATTCAAAACAATTACTCGAAACAGTTGTAAAAGCAGCCGATGATAAAAAAGCATTGGATATTGTAGCTCTTGATGTGGCTGCCGTATCAGGCGTTGCAGATTACTTCGTTGTCCTTGAAGCGATGAATACGCGCCAGATTGATGCGATTGTCGATAATGTCGCTGAAGAAGCGGACAAACTTGGTGTGCAAGCGGCAGGACATATTGAAGGTGATGCCCGTACAGGATGGGTTTTGGTTGACTTAGGTGACGTGATTGTCAATGTTTTTGACCATGACTCACGCTTGCGTTTTAACTTGGAAAAACTTTGGTCAGATGCACCACTTGTTGATATTAATGAATGGATTTCTGAATAAATGACAGCTTCTTATGAGGAATTTGCCCGGGTCTATGACTCTGTAATGGATGAAGAACTTTATGACCTATGGTTTGATTTTAGTCAAAGACATTTCCCAGCAAAAACCCAAAATATCATGGAACTGGCATGTGGTACAGGTATCCTGTCGATAAGATTTAGTCAAGCGGGTTACGAGGTAACTGGTGTTGATTTATCAGAGGAAATGCTGACTATTGCGGATAAACGCGCGCGTCAGCTGGGTGAACATATCATCTTTGTTACAGGAGACATGCGTGAATTGTCTGGGGAGGCAAAATTTGATGTGGTGACTTGCTATTCAGACTCGCTCTGCTACATGACAAATATCTCCGAAGTTCAACGTGTCTTTGATGGCGTTTATGAGTCTTTAAATGAAGAAGGTGTGTTTATCTTTGATGTCCATTCAACCTACCAGGTAGGTTCTGTTTTTCCGGGTTATTCTTATCACGAAAACGATGAAGATTTTGCTTTTCTTTGGGATTCTTTTGAGGGGGATTATCCCCATTCAGTCGTTCATGAATTGACTTTCTTTGTTAAAGATTCAGAGGGAAGATTTGTTCGTAAAGACGAAGTGCACCAAGAGAGAACTTATCCAATAAAGGAGTACTTGAAAGGATTGCAGCAATTTTCTAAAGTGGAAGTATATGCAGATTTTCAAGATGAAAAACCAGATGAAGAAAGTTTACGTTGGTTCTTTGTATGCAAAAAATAATAGGAATAGTTGCTGAGTTTAACCCTTTTCACAATGGGCATAAATATTTATTAGATCAGGCAGGTGATGGTATAAAAATCGTTGCCATGTCTGGAAATTTTATGCAGAGGGGCGAACCAGCTCTTTTTGATAAATGGACAAGAGCAGAAATGGCTCTAAAAAATGGTGCAGATATCGTGGTTGAGCTTCCTGTCATGGGAGCTGTTCAGGCTGCGGATTTTTTTGCACAGGCAGCAGTAGATATTCTGGATAAAATGGAGATTGATGAACTTGTTTTCGGCTCTGAGTCTGCCCTTGATTATCAGAAAATCGTGACTCTTTACAAAGAGAAGTCAACAGAGATGGAGAACTTCATTAAAAATTTACCTGATACGCTGAGTTATCCTGAAAAAACTCAGATGATGTGGCAGAAGTTTTCAGGTTTACAGTTTGATGGGAATACACCTAACCATGTCCTTGCCCTCGCTTATGCCAAGGCCAGTGCGGGTAAAAATATACAGCTCCACGCCGTTCGCCGCAGTAATGATTTTCACTCTAAAAATTTATCAGGTCAAATTGCTTCAGCAACAGCTATTCGAGCTAATATCGACCAGCAGAATATTTTTAATTTTGTTCCTGAGAATCTAAAACAGCTCTATCAGCAACCAAGGGTTACTTGGGATGATTATTTCACTCTGCTCAAATATAAGGTGATTTTCCAAGATTTAAGTGGCATTTTCCAAATGAACACAGAACTAGAAAACCGCATAAAAACTACCATCAAAAAAGCAAGGACTTTTGATGAATTGGTAGAAGCAGTGCATACGAAGCGATATACTAGAGCGCGTGTGAGAAGACTTTTAACCTATGTTTTATTGGATATTCCGCGTGATTTTCAGTTTCCTCAAAATATTCATGTGCTGGGGTTTACAACACAAGGACAAAAGCACTTAACTAAAGTTAAAGATAAGCTTGTAACGCGTATCGGCAAAGAAGCGTGGGATTCACTTACGCAAAAATCAGATGACATTTATCAATTAGGACATCGTGAGTTTAAAGAACAGAACCACGGGCGCAAACCATTGATTTTGTGATATAATATTTAAGAATAAATTGAGAATAGGAGGTGTCCCATGGGACGCAAATGGGCCAATATTGCCGCGAAAAAATCAGCTAAAGACGGAGCTACGTCAAAAGTTTATGCAAAATTTGGTGTTGAAATATATGTAGCCGCAAAGCAAGGAGAGCCAGATCCAGAATCAAATACAGCGCTCAAATTTGTTATTGAACGTGCTAAGCAAGCACAGGTTCCAAAGCATGTTATCGACAAAGCGATTGACAAAGCTAAAGGGGGATCAGAAGAGGCTTTCGTTTCAGGGCGTTATGAAGGGTTCGGTCCGAATGGCTCAATGATTATCTGTGAAACATTGACTTCAAATGTGAACCGTACAATTTCTAATATACGGACGATTTTCCATAAAAATGGTGGAAACATTGGAGCAGAAGGTTCAGTGAGTTATATGTTCGACAATACAGGTGTGATTGTTTTTGCTGGAGAAGATGCAGATGAATTTTTTGAATATTTGATGGAAAAAGATATTGATGTTCGTGATGTTTCTGCTGAAGAAGGTCAAATTATTGTTTATACGGAGCCGACAGATTTACATAAAGCAATCGCCGCCCTTAAAGAAAAAGGTATTACAGAATTTACAACAACTGAACTCGAAATGATTGCACAGAGTGAAGTTGAACTTTCAGGTGAGGATTTGGAAATCTTTGAAGGTCTAGTAGAGGCTTTGGAAGATGACGATGATGTACAGAAAGTTTACCACAATGTGGAAAATGTGTAACTGTGCTTATATATCAATGTTTATAGACATTGTTTCTGCGTGTTCTTTCCTAGAAGGGGCAGAAAGTTATTAAACTCAAGTGCTATATTTAATACAGCACTTGAGTTTTGGTAAAATAAGAGTATGAAAAAAAGAGCTTGTTAGTAGCAAGATCTATGTAGCCGTATTAAGAACGCTAAGCTAGTATTATAATTATTATAGGAATAACTGTTATTACTCTGCTAAAGTGAGACAGTTATTTTTTTATCGTTGATTTATAACGTCAGCGTTGCCAATGCAAGAGCAAACATTAAAGCTCAAATCTAGACAAATTCTTTCGTCTTTCTGTTTTTGTCAGGTATGCTCACTCAGGTATGCTCACGAAGTACTCATAAGCATCACCTTAAGTCGGGCTAGCGTCCTTTAACTTCGACAAAAATTATGATAGTATGACTTATTAAAATATACGGTAGGATAAAAAATTAGTTTTGAGGTCTGGTAACAGACCTCAATCCGAACGAAGGAAAAAAATTTCAGGAAATCGCCCACTAAATAGTTGACAAGTTTTTGATAGTTTGGTAGAATATAATAGTTGTCGCAAGCGAGGGACTTGTGAGAATGATAGACCATTGAAAACTGAATAAAGTAGAATGACTATATGCGAGAGGGAGACCTCTTGTATAGACCTGTCGATTCAA
>NZ_BAAFQO010000013.1:0-82219 GCF_042849115.1 Lactococcus muris
TTGAATCGACAGGTCTATACAAGAGGTCTCCCTCTCGCATATAGTCATTCTACTTTATTCAGTTTTCAATGGTCTATCATTCTCACAAGTCCCTCGCTTGCGACAACTATTATATTCTACCAAACTACTTACAAACTGTCAAGAATAAACTTTCCTTTTCCCCTTATTTTTTTATATGTATTCGGATATCCCCGCTGTTGTCTAATTTCTGAACTAGTATTTTTATGCTTTTTACTTCTTTTTTCTATTTTGTGGTATCATTAGCGCATGGAAGAAAAAATTTATCAATTAAATATAGAAGAAATCAGTAAAAATCCATATCAACCACGTAAAAATTTTGATAGTGATAAATTAAGGGAGTTAGCCCAATCCATAGAAGTAAGTGGTGTACTGCAGCCCATAATAGTTCGTAAGAGTAGTCTCTTTGGTTATGAACTTCTTGCGGGAGAACGGCGGTTACGTGCTGCAAAATTGGCAAATCTCGATAAGATCCCTGCAATTATTCGGATGTATTCAGATGATGATATGATGATTCTTTCTATTTTAGAAAATCTTCAACGTGATGATATGAGTCCTTTGGATGAGGCGAAAAGTATTCGAAAAATCATCGATAAAAGTTCCATGACACATGATGAAGTAGCCAAGTATCTTGGTAAGTCTCGTTCTTATATTTCAAATCTTCTCAGAATTTTAAAACTTCCTCATAGCATCCTTCTATTACTAGGAGATAAAAAAATAAGTTTAGCTCACGCTCGCACGCTTCTTGCTGAAGAAAATGAAGAAAAACAAGTTCTCTTGGCACAAAAAATTGTCAAAGAAAAGCTTAATGTTCGTCAACTTGAGGATATTATTTATAGAAAATCAAATAAAAAGATAAACAATAAGAAAAACATTTATATAGAAGAAAAGGAAAAAGAAATTACAAAATATCTAGGTATAAGTAATAAAATTTCGTATGATAAAAAACGACAAAAAGGGAAAATTGAACTCCAGTTTGATAGCTTAGAAAAACTAGAAGATATTTTGGAAATACTCACAAAAAATTCACAGTAAAGAGACTGTGAATTTTTTTATCCCAAACTTTATTCACATATTTTCAATTTTCCTTTTTTGTGGAAAAGTAACTAAACGCCGTAATAACCCTCGTTCACCTTGTGGAAAACTTCCCCTCTATCCACATTATCCACAATTTTGTGAATAGTTTTCCACTTTTGTGGAAAACTTGTGATTTTTTTTTAACAACGGTGGATAAATAGTTATCAACATGATATAATAGATTCTACTTAATTTTAATATATTTAGAGGAAAAATATGACTCTCCAAAAAGAAAAAAAGGAATTTTGGACGAGAGTAAAGGAATTAGCGAAAAAAAATATCAAACCACAGTCTTATGACTTTTTCATTGAGCCTGCCCAACTTTTAGAAATTGAAAATGACATTGCTACCATCATCGTTGGTGCAAAATTTCATAAAGATTTTTGGCGGAGTCAAGAAGGTCTTATCAGTACAGCAGGGTTTGAAGTTTTTGATCGTCCAATTCGTTTCAATTTACTTTCAGAAGAAGAAGTTTCAGAAAAAATTGAACAAGAAATGAATGAGCCAGATAGTTTGGATGAAGCTCCAGCACTTGCTACTCCTGAATTTACAAGATTAAATCCAAAGTATGTTTTTGACAATTATATTCAAGGTGAAGGTAACAAGTGGGCGAAAGCAGCAGCTTTTGCTGTAGCTGACAAACCAGGTGATGTCTATAATCCTCTCTTTATCTACGGAGGATCAGGGCTAGGAAAAACTCATCTGATGCACGCTATTGGTAATGAAATTTTAAAAGATAATCCTCATTCCAAGGTAAAATACGTGTCTGCAGAAACTTTTGTCAATGATTATGTCAATGCAACACGCAAGGGACAAATGGCGAAATTTGAAGAAACCTATCGTAATTTAGATATACTTCTTCTTGATGACGTTCAGTTCTTTAGTGATAAAGAAGGTACTCAAAATGAGTTCTTCAATACTTTCAATACTCTTCATGATCGTGGTGCCCAGATTGTCTTAACTTCAGATCGTATCCCACAAGAATTAAATAAGCTTGAAGAACGTTTAGTTACTCGCTTTTCTTGGGGACTGACTACTGACATCACTGCTCCAGACTATGAAACACGCATGGCTATTCTACAGACAAAATCTGAGAGTAGTAATCTTGAATTTCCTCAGGAAACACTGAGCTATATTGCTGGTCAAATTGATTCCAATGTCCGAGAACTTGAAGGTGCGCTCAATCGCGTTGAGTTTGTTGCCAAAACAAATAATCAGACGATTGTTAATATTGATACTGCCAGCGAAGCTTTACGGTCCCTAAAGAGTAATATGCAACAACCTTTATCAAATCTTACAGTCAAAAAAATTCAAGATGAAGTTGCAAAATACTATCATATTTCAACGGCAGACTTAGTCGGTCCTAAACGGCCAAAAGAAATTGCATTTCCGAGACAAATTGCAATGTATTTAATTCGTGAACTTTTAGCTCTCAGCCTCCCTGCTATTGGAAATGAGTTTGGGGGACGTGATCACACAACGGTCATGTATGCGCACAAGCAAATCAGTGAGAAAATGAAAAATGACATTGATGTTCAAAAAGATGTTGATGCCATCAAACGTCTCTTCCAGTAAGAAATTATTACTGTGGAAAACTTTTGTAAATTTCCTAAAGTTATCCTCCAGTTATTCACAGTGGAAAACTTAGCTTAATTCATATTTTAGCGTTTATCCCCATACTCACATAGCCTACTACTATTACTAATATATTTATATAAATAAATAAAAGAAAAGGACTCTCATGATAAAATTTTCAATTAACAAAGTAGCTTTTCAAAATGCATTAAAAATTACCAAACAAGCCATTGGTTCTAAGGTAACTATTCCAGCTTTAACAAAATTAAAAATTGAGGTTACAACAGAGGGAATTACTTTAACTGGTTCAAATGGTCAAATCTCTATTGAAAACTTTTTACCAGCAACTGATAGAGATGCTGGTATGCATATTTCTGATACAGGAAGTATCTTATTAGAAGCTTCTTTCTTTGAAAGTGTCGTCAGTCAAATGCCTGAACTTGCTTTAGAATTTAAAGAATTGGAACAAAAGCAAGTACTTTTAACCTCAGGTAAATCAGAAATCACATTAAAAGGACAAGATGCAGAGATTTATCCTCGTATTCAAGAAATTTCTCAGGAAAACCCGCTTAAGATTAATGTTGGCTTTTTGAAAGAAATTTTTACGGAAACAGTATTTGCTGTAAGTACACAGGAAAGTCGTCCTATTTTTACTGGGGTTCATTTGACTTTATCCGATAAAGTAAACCTTAAAGCTGTTGCGACAGATTCGCACCGTATGAGTCAACGACTTCTTGTTCTCGAAAATGAAGGAACGGATTTTGATGTTGTTTTACCAAGTAAATCTATTCAAAACTTCAAAAATGTTTTTAGTAATGATGAAGAAGATCTTGATATCTCATTGGCTAATAATCAAATTCTTTTTCGTAATGAACGCATCAGCTACTATAGCCGTCTAATCGAAGGAACTTATCCTGATACAAACCGCTTAATTCCTAATGAAGATGACTATAGCTTGAACTTGGTCTTTGATGTTGCAGCTTTACGTCGTACAATGGAACGTGCACGTCTCTTATCAAATGCTACAGCAAATGGCACAGTCAAACTTACAGTATCAGGAGACTCAGTCATTACAACAGCTAATTCACCTGAGGTTGGGAGTGTTCATGAAGAGTTGACAGCGATTGAAAAAAATGGTGAAGATATTGCAATCAGCTTCAACCCACAATATCTGATTGATGCGCTTCGTGTCATAAAAGAACCAGAAGTTCGTATCCGTTTCATTTCAAATGTTCGTCCTTTTACACTTCTTCCTAAGAATGATACAGACAGTTTCATACAGCTTATTACACCTGTCAGAACAAACTAAAAAATGTTAGAATAGACTTAACGAAAGTGAGGTCTATTTTTTTATGGAAATCATTTATACTGAAATTACACAAGATTTGACAGCTTTTCTTCTTGAGCGAGCAAAAAAAGCATTAAGAGAAGGAAAAAAAGTTTATTATATTGTTCCATCTTCAATGTCTTTTGAAAAGGAGAAAGAAATATTAGAACGTATTTCTTCAGGGGAAGATACCGCAGTTTTTGACTTACTGGTTACGAGATTTAAGCAACTTCCCTATTATTTTGATCGAAAAGATATAACGTTGCAAGGGAAAGTAGAACTCACTCAATCAGGATTGAGTATGCTTTTTCGAAAAGTCTTGAAGTCTTTTTCTAAAGAAGAGTTACCTTTTTATTACAGTTTACAGAATTCGCCAGCTTTTCTAGAAATGCTGGTTAATTTACGTGCAGAGTTAATTACAGCAAATTTGACCTTTGAAGATTTGCCTAAAAGCCCTAAAAACGCAGAATTATCTGCCATTTTGCATCGCTTTGAGGAGGAATTAAGGGCTTCTTATGCTAATTTTTCAGAGTTCCAAGATTTCACTCAAAATATAAGAGAGGGAAAGTTTACTCAAGATTTACAAAATACAGTGCTTATAATTGACGGTTATACTCGATTCAATGCTGAGGAAGAAAGCTTTATTTCTGCTATTCAAGAAGAAGTTTCAGAAATAATAATTGGGACATATGCCAGTGAAGTTGACTACAAGTTGACAGACTTTTCCTTGTCAGTTTACAAAAATTCCTTAGAAATGCTTGAACGATTTCAAAACAAATTCTCGGCTAAAATAAAGTATATGTGCAAACCAAAAGCAGAGACAGTTTATGATAAATTGACGGATTTGCTAAAAATGGAAACAAATTTTCTCCAGGACAATGTGAAAATTGAGTTGGATAGTCAAGATAAACGTCATTTTGAAATTTGGGAAGCTGAAAATCAGATGGCAGAGATAGAGGCTGTTGCAAAAGAGATTCGTCAGAAAATCACCAGAGGTGCCTCGTTTAAAGACTTTACAGTATTGGTAGGTGATGTTGATACATATGCTATACCTCTTCAAGAAACTTTTGAACTTTACGAGATTCCTTTTTTCTATGCCCAAGAAGAATCTATGAGTCAGCATCCCTTGATTATTTTTTTAGAGAGTCTTTATGCGATTAAAAAGAATAACTATCGGACTAATGATGTGGTCAATTTGCTAAAGAGCAATATTTACAGAGATGTAAACTTTGATCAAGAGAGCTTAGATTATTTTGAATACTATGTCAATAAATATAAAATTCGAGGAAAAAAGAAGTTTGTCAATTCTTTTGATGCGAGTGAATTTTTAGAAAGAGATAAAGTTGAGGCTTTGAGAGAAACACTTTTTGGAGAGCACTCGGCTTTGCAAGTATTTTTAAAAGGTAATTCAGAAAAAACAGGTAATGCATGGCTTAACAGTTTTCAAAACTTTCTCCAAAAAGGGAATGTTTTAGAAAATATGAACAGTCTTTACAATCAAGCAGAGCATGAAAACAATCATGGATTGGCGGACAAGCACGAGCAAGTTTGGAAGTTACTCTTGTCTAACCTAATGGAGTTTAAGTCTATTTTTTCTGAGCAAAAGATGAAAGTTTTAGAGTTTCTAGACTTGATTTTATCTGGTTTAAAAAATGCCAAATATCGTCAAATTCCAGCAAATGTTGATGTTGTAAATGTTAAAGACTATGAGCTTGTCGAAGCAAGGACCAATAAATATATATATGCTATAGGTTTAAGCTTGACTAACTTTCCAAAAGTAAAGCAAAATTCTAGTCTACTTTCCGATGAAGAACGTGCTTCCATCAATCAGAATGTATCTCATGATGATTTTCGCTTTATTGAACAGCTAAATGTGACAAACTCTAGTAAGAATACTTTTACAAGTCTTTCCTTAATTAATGCTGCCACGGATAAACTTGTTCTTTCAACGCCACAAATTTATGCCAATGTTCAAGATGAAATTTCGCCCCTATTACAGCTATTTATTAAACATACAAAAGCGGGAGAAAATATCAAGCGTGAGATTTCTTCGGTTAATCTTTTAGAAACCGTGGAACATATAGGTAATAAACGTTCTTTGATTTCAAACATTGGTAAAATTGAGCACTTGCTTGCCCAAGAGGAAGAAAAAGTAGAAAATGATAAACGCAACTTTTGGTCAAGCTTATTTCGAATTCTAGTTAAAGAAAGTTCAGATTTTCAAAGTCTGATTCACAACCTAGATCAAGATATAGCTCCTGTAGCCTTAGCAGCAGATACGGTAAAAGAAGTTTACAGTGATGAAATCTATGCCTCTGTCAGCAGTTTTGAACGTTTTTATAATTGTGAGTATCAGTATTTTTTAGAAAAAACTTTAAATCTTGAAATTTTTGAAAATATTGATTTAAATTCGAAAGTAGTTGGAAATTTCTTTCACGAAGTTTTTGAAAAACTTTTATTAAGTCCAAGTTTGACAAGTGAAAATTTCGATCAGCATTTAGAACGAGTTTTACAGGAAGTTGACAATAATTATGCGCGCTACTTTACACAAGATGCTACTGCACAATTTACTTGGGCAAATCTGGGAGAAATTGTAAAGCAGACAGCAGTTATTTTGAAAAAAGGCTTAGAGAATAGCCAGATAAAAACCTTATCAACTGAGGGTGCTTTTGGTTTCCCACATAGTGAACTGGGTGAGTTTACTATAGATAAAATTAGTCTTCGAGGGCGAATTGACCGAATAGATCAATTTTTTGAGAATAGTGTGGGAGCCGTTGATTACAAATCAAGTCAGCATAAATTTGATTTGGTTTCTGCCTATGATGGAACAAGTTTACAATTTCTTACTTATCTCGATGTCCTAAAACAGACGGCTGAAAATCAAAAATTATGGGGAGCGCTTTATCTGCAATTAAAAAATGAGAGTATCAATCTTTCAGATGTGAATTCTTTAGGTGAAATCGCGGCCTTATTATCTAAAAATATGCGCTATGAGGGACTTATTCTTGAGGAGTATAGGGATAAGATAAGTGAGGAAATCAATCTTGTAAATATCAATCGAAATAATGTTTATAGTGAGAGAGAATTTGAAAGTTTGCTTGAACTTAATAAAAAACATTATATTAGAGCTGGACAACGTATTCGTGCAGGTGAAATTGCTATCAATCCTGTGATGACTAAGGAAGGAATTGATAAGACAGGTAATGTACATGGTTGTCGATATTGTCCTTTGAAGTCCATCTGTCGTTTTGAGGCTAATAGACATATGAAAGACTATACACGTGAGGTAGATCAAAAAAGTCGAAAAGAAATTCTTGATGAATTGAAAGGAGAAAAAAGCTAATGACTGATGTGAAATTGACAGCAGAACAGCAAGAAGCTATATATAGTCAAGGTCATAATATACTTGTGTCAGCAAGTGCTGGCTCTGGTAAAACTTTTGTCATGGCTAATCGTATTGTTGAAAAGGTAAAAAGCGGAATTGCCATAGAAAGCTTATTTATTTCTACTTTCACTAGAAAGGCAGCAACTGAACTGCGAATACGTCTAGAAAAAGATTTGAAAAAGGCTAGTCATAAAACTCAAGATGTAGTTGAAAAACAGAGGATAAAAACAGCCTTACAAGATTTGGCTCACGCAGATATTGGAACAATGGATAGCTTTACTCAAAAGCTATTACGCACGCACTTTAATCGTGTTAATGTAGATCCTAATTTTAGGATTTTAGCAGATCAAACAGAAAGTGATCTTCTAAAGCAAGAGGTTTTTGAAGACCTTGTTGAACAATACCTTTCGGAGAGTTCTGGGATTGAAAAAAGAGCCAAAATACCTAAAAAAATATTTGAAAAATTGGTTAAAAATTTCTCAAAAGATAGGAATATCAAGGGTTTTCAAGATGTAGTTTATACGGTTTATAAATTTGCTTCAGCAACAGAAAATCCGGAAAAATGGTTAAAAAATGATTTTCTCAAAGGATTTGATTTATACCAAAAATTTTCCGATATCCCCGAAAAATTTGCACACGATGTAATGTGTAAATTGGAGGAATTTCTTCTCTTTTTAGAGAAAGCTTTAGAGGAAAAAAATCTGACGGCTAAAACTTTAGAGAAAGCACAGATTGTTTTGGATAATGGAGAGTATTTGATTGAAAGTTTAAGAGTTAGTGATTATGAACAATTTGCAGAAGTTTTTAAATCACTAGACTTTTCTCGGTGGTCTCTTAAAAAGGATGAAATTTTATCAGAAGTTTTTAAAACAGTAATTGGAACAAAGAGTAATCCGGGCTTAGTTCGTGAATTTTTAGAAAAAATCAAGCATTTGTCAACGATTGAAAAATATCAGCCTGAAGCAAAAAATTTGGCTGAAAATCTACAAAAATTTGTTCTTTATTTTTATCAGTCTTATTTGGATAAAAAATATTCGGAAAATGCTTTTGAATATTCGGATATTGCACACTTTGCAATTAAAATTTTGGAAGAAAATACAGATGTAGTAAGGGAATATCGTACCAAGTACAGCGAGATAATGATTGATGAGTATCAAGATACTAGTCATGTTCAAGAAGCGATGTTAAGATTACTAAGTAAAAACGGAGATGGATCCGACAATCTATTCATGGTTGGCGATATAAAGCAGTCTATCTATAGTTTTCGTTTAGCTGATCCGAGCCTTTTTCTAAAAAAATATCATGCTTATGCTAGGGAAGATAATCCTCATCAACTTATACGTTTGAAGGAAAATTTTAGGTCTCGTGGAGAGGTTCTTGAATTCACAAATGAAGTTTTTAGACATTTGATGAATGAAGAAATTGGTGAAATGATCTATGGTAAGGAAGAAGAGCTCATTCAAGGAAATCTGGTAGATTACCCAGAGAAACTTGAAAAAAATTATTATCCAGAGCTCCTTCTTTATGAGGAAGATTCAACTGAAGATGAAAGAGATCAAATCAGTGATGGTGAAATTAAGATTGTTGCTCAACAAATTAAAAATTTAATGGCTTCAGATGCAAAGTTGAACTATAAAGATATTGCTTTGTTGGTACGTTCAAAGTCCCAAAATAACAAAATAGAAGATATTCTTAGAGATTACGATATTCCGGTTGTACTTGATGAGGGGCGAGTTGATTTTCTAAAATCACTTGAAGTAATATTGATTTTGGATGTTTTGCGTGCGGTTGATAATCCACTCTATGATATTCCTTTGGTTGCAACATTGCGTTCACCTATGTTTAATTTTACAGAGGATGAGCTTACCCGAATAAGTCTTAATGCTGGTTCTGATACACGATTTTGGAAAAAGTTACAGATGTCAGATGGGAAAATGATAACACCTGTTCTTAAAGAAAAAATCACTCAGTTTTTGAACAAGTTTACATCATGGCGTAAACTTGTAAACGAGCTTCCGATTCATGAGTTGCTTTGGAAAATTTATACGGAAACCTACTATCTTGACTATGTTGGTGCCCTTCCAAATGGTGAGATGCGTCAAGCAAATCTTCAAGCCTTGTCAACACGTGCAGAATTGTACGAGAAATCAGGTTATAAGGGCCTTTTTAGATTCATAAAAATGATTGATAAATTTATGGAACAAAATAATGATCTTGCTTCTGTAAATATCAAGTTGTCTCAAAATGCTGTAAGAGTAATGACATTTCATAAGTCCAAAGGATTGGAGTTTGATGTTGTTTTCTTGATGAATTTACAAACCAAGTTTAATCAAAGAGATTTAAAAGAATCTGTAATATTGACACGTGAAAATGGCTTGGGGATGAAATATACAGCAGATTTAAAAAAGGAAGAGGCTGTTGAAACGGACTTTCCTTATGCTTTAGTCAAGATGGATACACTGCCTTATCTTGTGAATAAGGAGTTGAAACGAAATGCGACACTGTCTGAAGAGATGCGTGTATTGTATGTCGCATTTACGCGTGCAAGGAAAAAACTTTACATGGTGGGAAAAATCAAGGAGAAAGAATTAGAAAAATATGCGGATATACATCTGGAAAATGGTATTCTTCCAGACAAATATCGTCGGTCAGCAACTGGCTACCAACATTGGCTTCTGGCGCTTCAAACAGCCCATTCTTTACCGATGATTATTAAAATAAATACTTCTTCTGATTTACAGGATACCAATAAAAAGTTTACAGTACGTCCCAACTTTAAAAAATTAGCAGAAGACTCAAAAAAATTTGACAGAATAATGGACACTATTGATGAAGTAAAACAGGCGCGTGCAGTAATGGATTATGAATATCCAAAAGAGGCAGCAACACAATTGTCTAGTATTCAAACACCAAGTCAAGTGAAAAAGAAAAGCTATGAAAAGCAATTGGAACTTGGTAATATTTTGCCTACAAGTGAGTACGTGCGTGTGAAACAACTTGAATTGTTGGATCTTGACCAACATAAAATTACTGCAGCAGAAATTGGTTCGGCTACACATAGTTTTATGCAACGTGCAGATTTTTCAAGACCAAATTTGTTTGACTTCCAACAAACACTGGATCAAATGGAACTTCATGATGAAGTGAAAAATAAAATTGATTTACCCAAAATCCTGACTTTATTTGACACAGATTTTGGTAAAGTGCTGGTTGATAACGTGGAGCGTACAATCAAGGAAGCCCCTTTTTCTATGTTGAAAACAGATGAAGTTGCACAAGAACAATATATTGTTCGAGGAATATGTGATGGCTTTATCAAATTTGAAGATAAGATTATCTTGTTTGACTATAAGACAGATTATTTCCGCAGTAATGATCAAATTTCTGAAATCAAGAAGAATTATGAAGTTCAGATGGAACTTTATGCAGATGCTTTAAGAAAGGCATATGGTGTCAATCAAGTTGACAAGTATTTGATTTTATTAGGTGGTCCTCGAAAAGTCGTTGTAGAAAGGATTTAGGAATGTTAGATTATGACTTAGGCTCAATTGTTGAAATGAAAAAACCTCATGCCTGTACAATAAAAGCAACAGGGAAAAAAGCGAACAGTTGGGAAATTATTCGCATGGGCGCAGATATCAAAATCCGATGTACGAATTGTGAACACATAGTTATGATGAAGCGTAATGATTTCAATAAAAAAATAAAAAAGGTTGTGACAAAGTAGTCACAATCTTTTTGTTCAGTTTTATCTAAAGAAGCTGATAGAATATGCTTTTTTGTCTTTTTTCATGATTTACGGTATAATTGGATGACTATAAAATTTGACGGAGAAATGAATAAACATGGCTTTAACAGCAGGTATTGTCGGCCTTCCTAATGTCGGAAAATCTACTCTTTTTAATGCAATTACAAAAGCGGGTGCTGAAGCAGCAAACTATCCTTTTGCGACCATCGAGCCTAATGTAGGTATGGTTGAAGTTCCCGATGAACGCTTGACTAAAATCACAGAATTAATCAAACCTAAAAAGACAGTTCCTACAACTTTTGAATTTACAGATATTGCAGGGATTGTAAAAGGTGCCTCTAAAGGTGAAGGTTTGGGGAATAAGTTCCTGGCTAACATTCGCGAGGTGGATGCAATCGTGCACGTGGTTCGCGCTTTTGATGATGAAAATGTGATGCGGGAAAATAACCGTGAGGATTCTTTTGTTGACCCATTGGCAGATATCGAAACAATTAATTTAGAGTTGATTTTGGCCGATTTGGAGTCAGTAAACAAGCGCTATGCGCGTGTTGAAAAGGTTGCGCGTACAGTTAAGGACAAGGATGCAATTGCAGAATTCAATGTTTTGTCTAAAATCAAGCCTGTTTTGGAAGAGGGAAAATCTGCGCGAACAGTAGAATTTAATGAAGATGAGCAAAAAATTGTGAAGCAACTTTTCTTGCTGACGACAAAACCTGTCCTTTACGTCGCTAATGTAGGTGAAGATGAAGTAAGTGCTCAAGATGACATTGAGTATGTAAAACAAATTCGTGAATTTGCAGCGACTGAAAATGCAGAAGTTGTCGTTATTTCAGCGCGTGCTGAAGAAGAGATTGCAGAACTTGACGATGAGGACAAAGCAGAGTTTCTTGAAGCACTTGGTTTAGAAGAATCTGGTGTTGATAAATTAACAAAAGCTGCTTATCACTTACTGGGACTTGCAACATATTTTACAGCTGGTGAAAAAGAAGTACGTGCTTGGACCTTCAAACGTGGCATGAAAGCTCCTCAACTGGCAGGAATCATTCATAGTGATTTTGAAAAAGGATTTATTCGTGCTGTAACCATGTCTTATGATGATTTAATGAAATATGGTAGTGAAAAGGCCGTCAAAGAAGCAGGTCGTTTACGTGAAGAGGGTAAAGAATATGTGGGACAAGATGGCGATATCATGGAATTCCGCTTTAACGTTTAGGGCTCTTCCCCAAGCTTTTAAATCTATAAGCCAAAAAGTTTTACAATAACTAAAAAGAGCTGATTTGTATAAATCAGCCTTTTGCTATTTTTTGGAAAGAGGAGAAAAAATGACAAAAATGATTGTAGGGCTGGGAAATCCTGGCGACAAATATGAGAAAACAAAACATAACATGGGCTTTATGGCTGTTGATTTACTTGCAAAAGACTATGGTGTAAACTTTAGTTTGGAAAAAACCTTTATGGCCGAAGTTGCTTCTACTTTTGTTAACGGTGAAAAAGTTTTTTTAGTAAAACCGCAAACCTTTATGAATGAATCAGGACGCGCCATTCAACCTTTACTCACTTACTATAATCTGGATCCAGCAGATTTGACAGTCATTGTTGACGATATGGACTCAGCTGTCGGACGCGTGAGACTACGTCAAAAAGGTTCTTCCGGTGGTCAACGAGGTATTAAATCAACAATCACTCATCTAGGGACAGAACAATTCAATCGAGTAAAAATTGGGATTGGACGTCCAGAACACGGAAAAACAGTAGTTGCACATGTCTTATCTAAATTTGATAAAGAAAATGTAGAAATTGCACAGGATGGCATAAATAAGGCTGTAGATGCAGTGAAATTCTATATTGAATCAAATGATTTTTCTCAAGCAATGAATAAATTTAACGGACAATGAAAATAAACGAATTTTTTGATCAAAACCATGATTTACAGTCATGGCAGAGAAGTTTTGCAAAAGCAGAGCGTACGCTTTTAACCGGTCTCTCCGGAACTGCCCAGGCGATGGTTATGGCAAATGCTTATGAGAATAATCCGGATAAGTACGTGATTGTCACTGATAATCAATACCACGCCAATGAACTTTATGATGAACTGACTCATCTTGTTGAAGATGAGAAGGTTTACCAATTTTTTTCAGATGACAATGTTTATGCTGAGTTTGCGATAGCAAGTAAAGACCGGACAGCATATCGTCTTGAAGCTCTAAATTTCCTGCTTGATGCACAGCAAACAGGCTTTTTAGTTGTTCCTTTCATGGCTTTACGTTCGATCTTGCCCCAGCCTGATAATTTCCAAGAAAACTATCTTCTTCTAGCTCAAGGCGATGAGTTTGACATGGAAAACCTACTCGCTATTTTAACTAGCGCAGGTTATGAAAAGACACAGCGCGTGATGATGCCCGGAGAGTTTTCACACCGTGGCGACATCGTGGATATTTACCCACTCGATGCAGCCCAGCCTTTAAGGCTAGAATTTTTTGGCGATGAAGTAGATACGATTCGTTCTTTCGACAGTGAAACTCAACGTTCCCTCGAAAATATGGATCAGGTAGAAATATATCCAGCCAGCGACTTTATTTTAATGCCCTGGGAATTTGATCAAGGTGTAAAAAAATTAATCGCTCAACTAGAAAATATAACGGATCCTATAGCGCAATCTTACTTTGAAGAAGTTATTGCAGCAGCAGAAAATCATTACTATCATAAAGATTTGCGCAAGTTTGCAGAATATTTTTATGAAAAACCTGCCTCTCTTTTAAATTATTTTCCGAAAAATATTCAAATTTTCATTGATGATTTTCAGAAAATTAACGAAGCCAACAATAAAACAGAGCAAGAACTTGCAGAATTTATCGTTTCGGAAAAAAGTATGGGGCGCTCTTTTGAGGGGCAAAGCTATCTTTTGGATGTTATTTCTAAGTTACGTTCTCACAAACCAGCAAGTTTTTTCTCCAATTTTCAAAAAGGTTTAGGTAATATAAAGTTTGATGCTTTATATAATTTTAATCAACATTCAATGCAACAGTTTTTCGGACAAATGGAACTTTTTTATACAGAAGTTGACAGGTTTGTAAAGCAAGGGTTTACAGTTGTCCTAGCTGTATCTTCAGAGAAACTACGCACGGAGCTTCAAAAATTTGATTTAGATCTTCAGGTTGTATCTACTGAAGAAATTCAAAAAGGAAAAGTAAACCTTCTGAATTTAAGTCTTAATAATGGTTTTAATTTTATTGATGAGAAACTCGTTATTATTACCGAGTCAGAAATTTTTGGCAAAGCACGAAAGAAAAAAGCACGGCGCTTAAATATTACCAATGCGGAACGTCTAAAAGATTATAACGAGCTTGAAGTTGGCGATTACGTTGTCCATAAAAATCACGGGATTGGGAAATACTTAGGGATCCAAACTATTGAAGTATCAGGTATGCACCGTGATTATCTAACGATTCAATATCAAAATGGTGATACGATATCTGTTCCAGTAGACCATCTGAGTCTGTTAAGTAAATACTCGGCGGCAGAGGGAAAAACGCCCAAGATAAATAAGCTGAATGATGGACGTTGGCGTAGAACAATGTCTTCTGTAAGTAAGCAAGTTGAAGATATTTCTGAAGATTTAATCAAGCTTTATTCTGCGCGACAAGCTCTCAAAGGATATGCTTTTTCTCCTGATGATACAAATCAAGAAGAATTTGACAATGATTTTACTTATCCAGAAACTGCTGATCAGATACGTTCAATCAATGAAATAAAAAAAGACATGGAACTCGAACGGCCAATGGACAGACTCTTAGTAGGAGATGTGGGTTTTGGAAAAACAGAAGTTGCTATGAGAGCCGCCTTTAAAGCAATCAATGACAGTAAACAGGTGGCTGTGTTGGTACCAACCACCGTTTTAGCTGAACAGCATTTCAGTAACTTTATGGAACGCTTTGTAAACTTCGGTGTAAACATTGCTGTTCTGAGTCGTTTCCAAACCAAGTCACAGCAAAAGGAGATTTTAGATAAGTTAAAGAAGGGGCGTGTGGACTTAATCATTGGTACCCACCGCCTTTTATCCAAGGATGTCGAATTTCTTGACTTGGGCTTAATGATTATTGATGAGGAACAGCGTTTTGGTGTAAAACACAAAGAACGTTTGAAAGAGCTAAAAACACAGGTCGATGTACTGACCCTTACTGCAACGCCAATACCAAGGACGCTACATATGTCCATGTTAGGTATTCGTGATTTATCCGTCATTGAAACGCCTCCAACAAACCGTTATCCTGTCCAAACATATGTAATGGAAACCAATTATGGTGTTGTTCGTGATGCTATATTGAGGGAAATTTCACGTGGAGGGCAGGTTTACTATGTTCACAATCGTGTTGACAGTATTGAGCAAAAAGTTTCACAACTTGAAGAACTTATTCCTGAAGCAAGAATTGGATTTATTCATGGTCAGATGACAGAGATTCAACTGGAAAATACCTTGATGGATTTTATCAATGCTGAGTATGACGTTTTAGTTACGACAACGATTATTGAAACTGGAGTTGACATTCCGAATGCCAACACACTTTTTATTGAAAATGCGGATATGATGGGTTTGTCGCAACTCTATCAATTGCGTGGACGGGTTGGACGAAGCAGTCGGGTATCCTATGCTTATCTTATGTACAAACCAGAAAAGATTTTATCTGAGGTTTCAGAGAAGCGTTTAGAGGCTATAAAAGGTTTCACTGAACTTGGTTCAGGTTTTAAAATTGCCATGCGTGATCTTTCAATTCGAGGTGCAGGAAATTTACTTGGTGCAGAACAATCTGGATTTATTGACTCAGTTGGATTTGAACTTTATTCGCAACTTCTTGAAGAAGCTGTCCATAAACGTATGGGGGGAGATAAAGTTAAAGCGAAGACCAACGCAGAGATAATGCTAGGATTAGATGCCTTTATTCCAAGCTACTATATTAGAGATGAACGCCAAAAAATTGAGATTTATAAGCGTATTCGTCAAATAGATAGTCGCCAAAGCTATGAAGAACTCCAAGATGAAATGATCGATCGATTTGGTGAGTATCCAGATGAAGTTGCTTATCTTTTGGAGATTGGTTTGCTAAAAATATTTGCCGATAACGCTTTGGTGGAAAAAATTGAAAAGAATAAAACGATGCTTATTCTAAGCATGGCTAAATCAGCCAATACGATGTACATTCCTCAGGAATACTTTGAAGCTTTAGCTGAAACAGCTTTAAAAGCAAGTGTAGGTGAGAAGTCGGGGCAGATGACTTTCCAATTCAAAATTGATAATCGAAAGGATGTTGTGTTACTCCGCGAAATCATGAATTTTACAGAGAAACTCTCTGACCTGAGAGACAAGCACGAAAAGGAGTAGCGTTTCATATGAAACGGTCTTCTTTTTTATAGAAAAAGCGTCTTATTTCAAAGATTTAGGCTTTTATCAGAAATATTTTCAACTGATTTTCCAAAAGACTTGAAGTATGTTATAATAACCACTATGAGATTAGATAAATTTTTAAAAGTTTCTCGTCTGATAAAGCGCCGTCCTGTAGCTAAAGAGGTTGCGGATAAGGGCCGTATTAAAATCAATGGAAAAATAGCGAAATCTTCAAGTGATGTTAAGTTTGGTGATCTTATTGAAATTCGTTTTGGGAATAAGATTGTAGAAGTGAGTGTCTTGGAACTTAAAGAATTCACGCGTAAAGAAGATGCGGATAAAATGTACAAAATCCTTAGTGAAACGAGAGTCACGGCTGAAACTGAACTTTAATTTATACATATATTTTTCGGAGGAAAAATGGACAAGAAAATTATTCATTTGAAAAATGATTATAATAAGTCAAAAAGAATGGAAGAAGTCTCGCACCCCCTGCCTAAACGCAAACATTTAGGTATTATTTTGATTGGTGCTATGTTATTATTCAGCTTGGCAACCATTAGTGTGGTTCAATCTTATCAAAATTTGCAAAAACAAATTGAGATGGAGGCACAAGCTGAGCAAAAAAATGCGGCATTGGATCATGAACTTGCACTTAAAAGCTCAGACATGAACAAGCTTAAGGATTCATCATTTTTAGCAAAGTATGCGCGAGCAAAACTGGATAATTCACAAGCCAATGAGAAGGTTTTTAGTATTCCAGAAATGGTTAATGGTGGGATAGAACCTTGATTGGAAAAGTGAAATCAATCAGTAAATTTGGGCTTTTTGTCCTTTTTTCTGACAAAAAAACAGGCCTTTTACGATGGTCGAACATACCAAGAAGACAGGGTAAATACAAGGTAGGCGATCTTATAGGTGTAGAGATTTTGCAGGCGCGAGAAGATGGAAAATATGAACTTAAATTCATCGAAAAAGACTTTGAAGAGAGTTTTGGTCACTTTTTAGGAGAAGCTACAGATCGTCTCAAATCTTTGAAAACAAAAAATGAGTTTCTTAAAAGATTATAATTGCAGAAGGCGACAACTAGCCGAGAAACGTGCATATATTGTACATGTAGGGAAGTTTCATTGATTTTGTTTCTTACTTAGAGGAGAGGCTCCGTGCTTCTTTCATATTCCTCTTCTACAAAAATATGGAAGACTTAGATTTACAAAAGTAAGTGACGTATAAGATGATTGATAGGGTTATAGAGAATGCAAAAGTTGAAAAATAAATTTAACTTAGCTGTTTGGTTGGTGATGATTGTGATGATTATCCCAGCCTTTTTTGTCTTACCCCAAAAAAGTAAAGAGGGAAGTGCAGAGGCAAAAGTTAAAGAAGTAAAACAAAATCAAAGTTCTTATCATACTGAGATACCTTCTCGTGCCGTTACTTTAACCACAATCCCTGTTTACAAAGATGAAAATTTACAGCAAAAATCAGGTGAGCTCCCCGAGCAGAAACAACTGGATATTATCAAACTAAAAAATAATGTATTTGAACTGGCCAATCATACATATATCAAAGCAGATACAAAGAATATAGTTTCAGATACACTTTTGTCAAAACAGATAAAGAAGACAACGGTTTATACTGCTCAACGTTCAGAAGTTTATTATAATCCTTTTACAACATATGACAAAGAAGTTTACACCACTCTTCCTAAAGGGCAGCAGTTTAGTACAAATCAGATTGCAAAGACATATTGGGGAACCTATTATGAAGTGAACTTCAATGGCGGACAAACAGGATGGATTAATTCGGAAAATCTAAATCTAGAAAACCCCAAGATGCTTCAAGTACAAGACATGTTGCGCAAAAAATACAATGATTCAAAGTATTCTATTTATGTCAAACAATTGGATGATTCGTTTACAGTGGGTGTAAACCAAGATAAAAAAATGTACGCAGCAAGTTTATCAAAGCTTCCTATTCTTTATTGGACACAAAAGCGTTTAAATGAGGGGAAAGCAGCTTTAAATGATAATTTGCAGTACAATACGGCGATCAACACCTTTAAAGGTTCCTTTGAGGCAGGAGGTACCGGTATTTTACCGGTCATTGCTAATAACGCTAACTATTCATTATCTGAAATTATTGACCGTACAGCTAAAAACTCTGATAATGTCGGGAGTAATCTCTTGGCTTATTATGAGACAGGACAATTTTCTCCAGCATTTCGAAGTGGAATTGAAAGTATTGCAGGACAAGCATGGGATCCTGTTGAACGTGAAGCCTCTGCGGAAATGGTCGGAAGAATACTGGAAGCACTTTATAAGGAAGGCGGTTATTCTTTCAATGCTTTATTTGGCACTCAGTTTGATGATACAAAAATTCAGGCTGGAGTTCCTAAGAATGTTCGTGTGGCTCATAAAATAGGAGCAGCTGATGCCTATAATCACGATGCAGCGATTGTCTTTTCGAGTGAACCTTATATTTTAGTGGTTGAAACGAAAGGGGGAAGTGATGATGTCATTTCACAAATTTCAAAAGACGTTTATGAGGTGTTAAAATGAATGAATTTTTGAAACTTGTTCAAAAAAAGGAATTTTTCAACCATCATACACGCGTTCTGATTGCTTTGTCCGGCGGTAAAGATTCGATGACTCTTTTTAACTGGCTCTATGAATATCAGAAAGAACTAGAAATAGAACTATTTACAGCTCATGTAAACTATGGTTTACGGGATATAGCGAATTGGGAGGAAAAAGAGTTAAGACAAAAAATGCAAGCATTGGGTATTGAACTTGAAGTTGCGCATTATACAGAAGAACATTTTAGTGAAGAAGCAGGGCGTATCATGCGCTATGACTTCTTTAAAAAAGTGATGGAAGATAAAAAGTGTACTGCCTTAGTCACGGCTCATCATAAGGGAGATCAAGTTGAAACGATTTTGATGCGGCAAATTACTGGAAGACGTTTACGCCATTTGACAGGCATTCCAGAACGGCAAGTTTTTGGCCCTGGTGAGCTAATCCGCCCTCTTCTGACTTTTGATAAGACAGCTCTTGATGCTGAGGTATATTTTGAAGATGTGACGAACGCTGGTAATGATTATCTACGTAATCGCTTGCGTAATCAATATATACCAGCTTTAACGTCTGAAAATCCAAAGTTTTCAGATGCTGTTATAGACATGTCCAAAGAGATATCCCTAGCCCTTTCAGTTATCAAAGAGAAGATAATAGATTTAGGGATTATTCAGGATGAAATAGAAACTCAAATTTTTCTACAACAATCAAAAGCGCTTCGGTATTTTATTTTACAAGAATATTTGGAAAAATTTCCAGAATTACAGGTATCTAAACCTCAATTTGAAGAGCTTTTATGGCTTATCGAAAGACCACAACAATATCGTTCAGAAATGTCAAAAGATTATCTTTTTGTGAAAGATGAAAAAAATTTCATGATTCGTCCTAAGGCTATTTTCAAAGAAAAAGAGCTTGATATACGGGAAGATGATCCCAAAGATTCCACTTTTATGCGGGTAGATATCCCTCTGACGGGAGAAGTTAAGATACGTAAACGCCAGCCGGGAGATTATATTTTCATCAATGGGCATCATAAGAAACTTAGAAAATTTTTTATTGATCAACATGTTGCATTAGAAAAACGTGAAAACTTATTAATCCTAGTTGAAGACGATATATATGCAATCACTGATTTAACAATTTCAGATTTGAGTAAAGCCCTTAAAAATGATAAAATGAAAAGGACGCTGTGGGTGAAACCCATCATAAGAGAGGATATTGATAATGCTTGAAAAAGACATAAAAAAAATACTCATTTCAGAAGAAGAAATCCAGAGCAAAACGCTTGAACTTGGAAAAATTCTTGCTGATGAATATAAAGACAAGAATCCATTGCTTCTCGGTATTTTACGTGGATCAGTACCGTTTCTTGCGGAATTAGTTAAGCGTATGGATATTCCATTAGAAATGGACTTCATGACAGTTTCAAGCTATCACGGGGGGACAGAATCGTCAGGAGAGGTGAAACTATTGCTTGATGTGGCAACTCCTGTTACAGGTCGCGAGATTATTATTGTTGAAGATATCATCGATACAGGGCGCACCTTGAAATATCTTAAAGAACTTCTTGAACACCGTGGAGCAACGGTGAAAATTGTTACTCTTTTAGATAAACCTGAAGGACGTGTTGTTGAAATTGATGCAGACTACACTGGTTTCACAATTCCAAATGAATTTGTTGTCGGTTTTGGTCTTGACTTTGATAACCACTACCGCAACCTTCCTTATGTAGGAGTTTTAAAGGAAGAAGTTTATAGCAAACAAAAAAACTCATACTAAAGTATGAAAAATGCTTATGGTAAAACTTACCAATAGAAAAAGATGCGTAAGTATGCTATAACTAAGAGATAAAAAATAAAAGGCAAAGAAGGAAATATGAACAATCCAAATCCTAACAACAATAAAAACGGAGGCTTTATTAAAAGCACTCTAGGTTGGGTCTTGCTTGTAATCGTCATCGTTTTCGGTATTAATGCTTTCTTTGGTGGCAATCAGTCAAATGTTGATAAAATCAGCTACAGTGCACTGATGAGTGACATCAAAGACGGCAATATAAAATCACTGAAAATGCAGCCTAGCGATAGTCTGTTTACAGTTTCTGGCGAATACAAAGATCCTAAAACTGTGGAAGGGAACAATAACTTCCCATTTTTACCAGGAAACACTTCCAAAGTGACAAATTTCCAAGCACTCATCATCCCAACAGACAGTATCATCAAGGATATACAATCGGCGGCAGATGAAAATGGAATTAAAGTCAATGTTATTGCAGCATCAACAAGCGGTATGTGGATCCAAATCCTTTCATACATCTTGCCAATGCTTCTCATGGTCGGCTTTTTCTGGTTGATGATGGGTGGCATGGGCTCACGTGGTGGTGGCGGTGCCGGCAACCCAATGAGCTTTGGTAAATCACGAGCTAAACAACAAGATGCTAAAACTTCAAAAGTTCGCTTTGCAGACGTTGCAGGATCAGAAGAAGAAAAACAAGAGCTTGTTGAAGTTGTTGATTTCCTCAAAAATCCTAAAAAATACCATGATCTTGGTGCACGTATCCCTGCTGGTGTCCTTTTAGAGGGTCCTCCAGGTACAGGTAAAACTTTGCTTGCAAAAGCTGTTGCCGGTGAGGCTGGCGTACCTTTCTATTCTATTTCTGGTTCCGACTTTGTCGAAATGTTCGTCGGTGTTGGTGCCAGCCGTGTACGTGACCTTTTTGAAAATGCGAAGAAAACAGCACCGTCAATCATCTTTATTGATGAGATTGATGCCGTTGGTCGTCAACGTGGCGCTGGTCTTGGTGGCGGAAATGATGAACGTGAACAAACACTTAATCAACTTTTGGTTGAGATGGATGGTTTCCAAGACAATGAAAATTCTGTTATCGTTATCGCAGCAACGAACCGTTCAGATGTTCTAGACCCAGCCTTGCTTCGTCCAGGTCGTTTTGACCGTAAAGTTCTTGTCGGGGCGCCTGATGTTAAAGGACGTGAGGCTGTTCTTCGTGTCCATGCAAAAAATAAACCACTTGACTCAAGTGTTGACCTAAAAGTTGTCGCTCAACAAACTCCTGGTTTCGTTGGTGCTGACCTTGAAAATGTCCTTAATGAGGCTGCTCTTGTGGCTGCTCGTCGTGACAAAAAAGTTATCGATGCATCAGATATTGATGAGGCACAAGACCGTGTTATTGCGGGACCAGCTAAGAAAGATAAGAAGATTTCCGAACGTGAACGCGAAATGGTGGCTTACCATGAAGCAGGACACACAATCGTTGGTCTAGTTCTTTCAAATGCTAATACGGTTCATAAAGTTACAATCGTTCCGCGTGGTCGTGCTGGTGGTTACATGATTGCTCTTCCTAAAGAAGACCAATTCCTCCTCTCCAAAGAAGACATGCAAGAAAATCTTGCTGGACTCATGGGAGGACGTGCAGCTGAACAAATTATCTTTAATACCATCACAACGGGTGCTTCAAATGACTTTGAACAAGCGACTCGTATCGCACGTGGTATGGTCACTCAATATGGTATGTCAGAAAAACTGGGCACAATCAGTTATGAAGGCAGTCAAGCTGTATTTATTGGTCGTGATTATGGACAAACGAAAACCTATTCTGAAGCAACAGCACAAGCTATTGATGAAGAAATTCGTGCAATCACTAAGGAAGCTTATGATAAAGCTGTCGAAATCATTGAAGCACATCGTGAGCAACATAAAGCCATTGCTCTTGCACTTCTTAAATATGAAACATTGGATGCTAAACAAATCATGTCTCTTTATAAGACAGGTAAAATGCCAGATGATGTTATCGAACATGAAAGTGAGCCTGTAGAAGCAAAATCATTCGAGGAAGTCCTTGAAGATGCGAATAAAGCTCAAGAAGAAGTTGAAAATAAAGAAGATAAAACAGTCGAATAAGGCTGTTTTTTTTTGACTAAAAATACAAATATTCACACGGAAATTTCATGGCTTATGAGAAATCGTTCATTTTCTAGAAAGACACTTGTAAATGAAAGCGTTCGAGGTAGCTGTCCTTTTCTGTACTCTTTGTAACGACAGTGTCATATTTCCCATCACAAATAGTGTTATATCAAGCTTTACCAGGGGATTATTATAACTTTTTAATAAGCTATGGAATTTCCGTGAAATATTCAAGTTTTTCTTTGACAAAAATAAAAAATATGATATACTAATATAGTTGTCACTCGACGTACTTTGTCTATTCACGAATTAAGAAGAAAATATTTTGAAAAAACATAGTTTATTCTTGACATATTTTCAAATTATTGTATAATAGAAAAGTACTGTTCGAGAGGACAGCGCAATAGTAAGATGGTCCGTTGGTCAAGGGGTTAAGACACCGCCTTTTCACGGCGGTAACACGGGTTCGAATCCCGTACGGACTATTTTTTTTGTGGAGGATTACCCAAGTCCGGCTGAAGGGAACGGTCTTGAAAACCGTCAGGCGGGTAAAACCGTGCGTGGGTTCGAATCCCACATCCTCCTTTTTACTATCGCGGGATGGAGCAGCTAGGTAGCTCGTCGGGCTCATAACCCGAAGGTCGTAGGTTCAAATCCTGCTCCCGCAATTTATGAATCACATTTGGCTCGGTAGCTCAGTTGGTAGAGCAATGGATTGAAGCTCCATGTGTCGGCGGTTCGATTCCGTCTCGCGCCATTTGCGGGTGTAGTTTAGTGGTAAAACCTCAGCCTTCCAAGCTGATGTTGTGAGTTCGATTCTCATCACCCGCTTTATTTTTTATGAGAATTCATAGAAAGTTTTTTAAATATAAGGGAGCATAGCTCAGTTGGTTAGAGCACTGTGTTGATAACGCAGGGGTCCGAGGTTCAAATCCTCGTGTTCCCATATTTGGTATTGATTGCATAGGAGATACACCTGTTCCCATGTCGAACACAGAAGTTAAGTCCTATAACGCCGGAAGTAGTTAGGGGTTGCCCCTTGTGAGATAAGGTAAATGCCAAGTATTGCGGATTAGCTCAGTTGGTAGTAGCGCATGACTGTTAATCATGATGTCGTCAGTTCGAGTCTGACATCCGCAGTTTGAGGACAATCTAAGGGTTGTCTTTTTTGTTTTGTTGTGAAACTATGAAACCGCTAACTCTTTCACTTGAAAAAGAATGTAGAACATGTTAGTATATGTATATAGAAAAGCACTGGAATGTGCGAGCTTATTCATTTTTTTGACCGACTATATTTGTATTGCATAGGGGTTCAAGAGACATTCGATAGCGTTAAGACTCTGAATTGAGTAGGAGCAGCTGATTCGAAGCGAGAACACCCACCTGGCTTCTTGGCGGGTTCAATACTAGAGTAAGCATACGGCATTCAATCAGTGTTTTTTATTGTGGTTTTATCACAAGTTTGGCAGTCATAAAAAGAGATAATTCTTATCTGGCTTGAAAGCTCCTAGAAGCCTCATATGGGCTTTTTACAGCGAGGATGAACAGTTTGATGTATAATAAATAATGAGGGGCTAAAACAGTCTAATATGGAGTTTCTTGCTATCATAAAAATAAATACCAGATTATGACGAATAAATATGTTTTCTGCAAAAAACTTTATAAATCGGTGATGAGGCTCAAAAATATTTTAGAAAATCATGCAGTTTTTTATTAAAAGATATACAAAAATTCTTGCATTTTTTGCTGAAAGTGCTATACTAGAAAAGTAAGTTGTTATATGTGAATAAGCCTCCTTAGCTCAGTTGGTAGAGCAGTAGACTCTTAATCTATGGGTCGCAGGTTCGAGCCCTGCAGGGGGCATATCAAAATAGCCTAGCCACTATGGTTAAGCTATTTATTTTTGTGCTTAGTAATTAAAATTCTTGTAGTCATTTCATGTTGCTTTATTTTTTTTAGCATTTCTTTTAGTTCATTCTTGTATGTATCAATGGTATGCTGAAATATTTTTGCGTCGCATATTTTTATCAATGACTGCAATGCCTAGACCTTTTCTAAATTTATCTCATACGATTTTATTTTCTTGTATAGTTAAATCTTACTTGGATTTTCTAGCTTTTCTATTTATTTTATAACTCTCAACCATTGTCTTCTAAGCAATATTAATTATCAGATCACATTCTTCTTTGATAGAAGGATCATGTGTGACGATGAGGACAGTTTTTCCTTTTTTCACTTCGTCTTTTAATAAGTCAACGACTTTCTTTTTATTGTCTGGGTCAAGAGAACCGGTCGGCTCATCTGCTAAGATAAGTTTACTCTCTTTTAATAAAGCTCTGGCCAGTGATACGCGCTGTTTTTCTCCACCAGAAAGATGATAAACTTTTGTATTTAGCGGACGATTAATCTGGACTTGTCTTAAAATGGTCTTCATCTTTCGACGTTTCTCTTTTTTAGAAAGTCTTACGTAGATCAAGGAGACGTTTAAGTTTTTTTCGATACTCTCATCTTCAATCAGAGCAAAGTTTTGAAAGAGGTAAGAAATATGGTGACGGAGAAGTTTCAAGGCACGAGGACTGTTATATGCTGGCGCAAAGCTACCATCAAAATAATATTCACCATCATAATAATCCTCAATTAGTCCGATAATATTTAAAAGAGTAGACTTTCCAGCGCCACTCGGACCATAAATACCCACCATCTTTCCACTTGGGATTTCGAGGTGAAAGTTATCGAATATTTTATGTCCCTTGTAGCTTTTTTCAAGATTTTTAATTTTTATCATGTTATTCTCCCTTTAATGCATCCAGTAGTAAACCTTTTCTTCCAGATTTGACGTCGGATTGATTTTCGGATTATTTTAATAAGTGGTATTCTCCTAAAGGGGTGTCATTTTTATCCTGCTGGGCTATCGTTCAATTCCCTTGACAAAACTATCCTGCAGATTTTACAATATAAGAATGAAGAGTAAAACTCTTTATATCCCTTATTTTAATAGGGTTATACCATTTTTATTTTAAGTTAACTACGCTTTTAACTACGTTCACTAAAAAAATCAAAGAGCTTTTAAGATATTGCTGAATTTCTCTGCAGTATCTTTTTCTTTGTGTTTAGCAAGGTGGCTATAAGTATTCATGGTTATACCATAATCAGAATGACCAAGCCTGTGCTGTATCTCTTTAGGGTTGACATCATTATTCATCAAAAGGCTTGCATGAGTGTGCCTAAAGCCATGAAAACCTATATTAGGAACATCAGCTTTCTTAAAATGCTTGATTAAAGTTTCTCTTTCGGTTGAGTAGTATTTCATTATTTGACGATATGAAAATACTAAACAATCGCGTAAAGGAATTGCACCGTCATTTTGTTTAATCTGCCACTTTTTCAACATTTGGAGCGTATCGATATCTAAAAATACAGTGCGGTTACTTCCTTTTGTCTTAGCACTATTTTGAGCCATGTTACTTTTTTGTATCAGTGTTTTAGATACAACGAGGCATTGATCTTTAAAATTAATATCAGACCAAGAGAGAACTAATGCTTCGCCAACACGTAATCCAGTCGCAAGCAGTAACTTGTATAAAGTAATAATCCTTTGGTTTTCTGCAGTTAATTCTAAGTTATCCAGGTACTTTAAAAATTTCTTAAGTTCACCATTATCAAAGTACTTAATCTTTTGAGAGGTTCTTACTTTTAGTTTTGGTGGTATAACTTGTTTAGCTGGGTTGCTATCTATCGCCCCTAGCTGAATAGCATAGTCTAGTATACGCTTGATGTAGTTAAGTAATAACTTATAATCTTTAGAGTTGCCTTTACCACGTCGTCCGTTGGTTATAGTTGCTGTATTTGCATTCTTAGCCCATTTATTGACTATTCCTTGAAGTAATACGGTATTTATCTTATCCAGCTTATATGAGCCGAGAGCAGGCAATATATAGACTCTCAAAAGGTTATTACCAACTCTTATGGAGTTCTCTTTAACAGTCAATTTGTAGCTATCGAACCAACTTAAAGCCAGCTCCTCAAAGTCTTTAAATACTACTCTTTCTCTTGCTACTGTACAGCCATTTTTGTTAAACTTATTTATAGCTTGGTTGGCTTTGATTTCACATTGTTTGCGAGTTTTAGCCGTGGCAGTTGTACGCACTTGTTTACCTGTCAGACTATCAACACCAAGATAAACACTAGCGCGGTACATGACTGTACCGTCTTTTTTTGTGATTTCTTTTATATTCATGTTCGTATCTCCTGTTCTATTGTCAGGCAAGGCAAAGTTAAGAGAATTTGAACATGATAATGTATTGAGGTACATTGTTAGTTTTGTATCACGCGCTCACTGTGCTTATTTGTGATTAAAGGAGGTTATTAGTGCTATCAGCAAAGCAGACAAAAGCCGTCGCTTTGCTGTTTGACGGCAATACTCAAAGAAAAGTAGCCACAAGGGGACACATAAAAATATGACTGAAGCCATTAAAATAATTTGTATTGAAGAATTAGCATCAGCTTTTAACGTGGTTCAGTATTGCACGCAAGACGCGGGGCAGACACGCGCTTTTATGAGCATTACAGAGCGCGTGAGGTTGGTGTACTTGATTATATTATGGCTAGGTAAAAAGTTACTCCTCCTATTTCCGCTATGGATTTGAGCCATAACGGATTAAGTAAGGTCTGTTTGTCCGACCTTAAGACTGCACCGGCACGTTATAGATTAGCACTATTAAAGTTCTAAACTCAAAAGGTACGACCAGTTAACATCACATCCTTGAGCAACTATTTCGCCTTTTTCTTATAAATATGTCAACCTTTGGCGTCGATTAAATTGCTAGAATTAGGCAAGGTATTTAGGGAGATTTTGGGGAGGTATTTCGGACTTGTCGGACGCATTAAAAAGAGCAGGTCATCAAATTTAAGATTTACAACGATATTTTCGGTTTTGCCACTTGTGGCAGAAAGTTATCAGTTCAATAAATTATTTTCTTGTTTATCTGAAACATCTTTGATTCGTCCTACAGCTTTATTCCCCGTAAGAGTTTCCAATTGCTTAACAGCTAGATGCCTTAATGTTTGTAATCTTTCCGACTGTCCTAATCCTTGCTCAATTAATAACGCGTTACTATTTTGTAAGTTTACCATAATAATATTTTGCTCAATGGTAGCATAATCACGTTGATTTCCATGTTTGGCTTTGTCTGGAAATTTCTCTTTGAATTCTCTTGCAGTCATACCAAACAAAGCAACATTCAATAAGTCAGCCTCATCAGCATAGATATATCCAACTTGCTTTCTAGACAGTTCCTTAGGTATTAAAAATTCTTTAATTGCATCAGTATGTAATGAATAAGTGGCTTTGGAAATTTCACGTTTAACGTTCCACTCAATTTGAGTAGAGTAACTTTCGCTTTGTTTGAGTCTTTGAAACTCTTTAATAACATATAGTTTAAACTCAGCAGAAAGCCATGAAGCAAACTCTAAAGCAATATCTGAATGAGCATAAGTACCGCCATATCGTCCAGATTTAGATTGAATACCAATAGCATTTGTATTCTTTATCCATTGTTGCGGACTTAGAGTAAAGGCGTTTGTTCCAGCATTATTTTTAAACTGGTCGAATTCGACCAGTTTAAAATTATTATTGTTTAGCTGTTCCCATACTCCAAGGAATTCGATAGTATCTTTTCTACGTAACCAGTTCTTTATTACATCGGCAGGAGATTCGGCATTTTTATATTTGGCCAAATCAGTTAAACTGATGTAATCTTGATTATCATGGGTTAAAATATCTATTTCAACTCCATTAACATCGATTTTATTTTTAATATCTTTTGACATAATTTTCCTTTCACGCGCCCAGGCGCTTTTTGTTTTGTATTTTTAAAACTATATCCTTGATCTATGACTCTATCTATTACTTGTACGGTTATATAAAAAATATGTGATTAACATAATAATAAAAAACGGTACAGTTACTATAAGAGATAGACCAGCAGGAATAAGTAAGATGATAATAATATCCCCAAAGCCATTTTCACTACCTAAAGGATGTAACATAGCGAGCAACCACACTAACAAAGGGGACAGAATAATAATCGCTAAATTAAAAAGTAAAAGTACGGCGCTTAATGTAAAAATTTTCTTCATTTTTTTATTTTTCTTTGTTTGCTAGAGTAAGAATTTAAAAGTCAAAGCAAGATAATCTCGTTTACCCCAACAATTAGCTCACGCTTGAGGTGGGACGTTTATCGCGTTTAAATTCTAGAGTCCATCATATTCATTAAAGCTTAAATCTCTATTCACTCTTTTTACGGCTAAGTACTCAGCGTAACTTAAAAGTTCGTCTTGGCTTTTTTCTGATAAGTTAGAAAAAATATTGAAAATATTAGTGATTTGAGAGAGTTGTTTTGAATCCAAAGAACTCAAAACATTCTGAACCCATGCAGGATTATTTAACATGGTTGTATTTTTGTGGGGTAAATCATTCTTGGTTTCTTGATTCCATTCTCTATTAAATGCCTCGGCTTTTGCATGGCCAACTATTTCAACAGGAAATCCAAAACCAATTAACTCGGCAACCAAATAAAACTCTACTTGCAATGACAAGTCTGTGTCATGACTATATTTTTCAAATAGGCTATCTGAATGTTCTTCCGCTGTTTTGATTAAGTTTTTAATTTGAAGATTTAGCTCTTTACTTGCTTTTGCTTCATCATAATTTACTGTAATAGATAAGTCTATTGCTTTTTTCTGATTACTTGAGAAATTATATCTTCTTTTTACCTCAATAGTAAAAGGGACATCTTCAATTATAAAGTCAGGAGTATTACGCCCTAATAAGTAATCGACAGAAACACCGAAATAATCAGCAATCAGAGAGAGTTTGTCGGCTTTAGGTTGCTGTTTTTTCAAAGTATAGAAATAATTTTCCCCAAACCCTAGGTCTGCGGATACTTTTTGGAGTGATTTCCCTTGCTTATCGGCAAGTTTTTTTATTCTCTCAAATATAGTCATATCAAGCCCTTTCATGATACAATAAAAACATTTTCTACTTTTTTGGATAGAAACACTTGACTTGTTTTATCTAATAGAGTAGAATTGATTTTGTTAAGACATTTAATAAATATTGCACCGACAAATTTTCGACTAGCTCCCCAGCAGGTTTATAAATTTGATCGTTGTGGTTTTTATTGCACTTACATTTTACTCTTTTGGATAGAAAAAGTCAATAAAGAATATTTAAGAGTGTAAAATCCAAAAAGAAAGAAGGTATCAAATGCCCCAATTAACCCCAGAAATGAAGCGAGCTTTACGCCGTGTACAGGCTGATAAGTTCATGACTAAAAAAGACCTAGCTAACGTGCTAGGCGTAACCGAAAAGACTGCTCAAAGTCTAACACGAGATAATGAACCGCAAGAGGTCAAAAATAAAGTATTCACTGCGGTTGTATCTGTAATTGCTGAGAACTACTAATTACAGCCCAGCAGGCTATAAGCGCTATGTCCGAACAGAGAACCACGCGCGTGATTGTGCTAGAAATGAGGAAAAATGAACTTAATTAAAGTCAATCAAGAACTATTTAATGGTATTACTTGTGATGTTTGGCGAAACGATAATCATGAAATTTTTATGACTACTGAACAACTCGCTCAATGTATTGGATATCAAACTAGATATGGTATTACAAAACTAGTACAGAAAAATAAGTATCTCAAAAACAGAGAATTTTCAGTTAGTGCCAAATTGACAGCAACTGACGGCAAACAATACGATACCCGCTTATTCACGTTTGAAGGAATTAAGGAAATATTATTTCTTGCTCCAAAAAGTGAAACAGCTAGAAAGTTCCGTGAATGGACACGAAATGTACTTAATGCTTATTACAAGGGCGAGCTAGTCAAAGCTAAGGAAATGGCAAAAGCTACTGGAACTAGACGTACTCTGGCAGAAGCAATCAATGAAAGTCCACACTTTGAACAAAAGTATCACATTATTTTCTCTAATCTTCTCGCTAAATTAGTAAGCAATGGCAAATATAACAGCGTTGTAGGTATGAGAAAAGCCCTAGGAAGACCTAAGGCAAAGTTAAAACAAATGTTGGACAGTCCCGAAGACTTGCAGAATTTACAGAAATATGAAACCAGCATTACTCACTTACTCGATTTAGGATTTGATTATCATGAAATTGCTGAATTTTTGACAAAAGAAAATCGGTCAACCACCACAGAAGCCGATTAATTTAGATTTAGCATGAACTCACGCGCCAACGTGCTTTCATGCTCTTATTTTACCACAATGGGAGAATTTTACAATGACACAATTTATAAACATAGACGAAGCGAAAATATTATTCACTCAGTGCTTATCTAAAGCCCGCCACCATATCGAAGTGGACGACAACACAGACAAGCTGTTTGATGGTCGTAGCATAATTATATTTACATTTATGGGCGATTGTTACCAAGTCGAATGCATCGGAGGTGTGAAATGAAATTTAAGACAATGGAAGTATACACAGCACCGCTTTCTGTTTGGTGGATGAGACCGACACACCCGCTTTTTAAGTATGTTATGGCAGTCAATCCCGATAAGCGCCCACAGTTCAAGTACAAACTTGTAAAAGGCGGTGTTTCATGAGCACACAACACGATCCTTTAACTGCATTGGTGGCGCGTGGCTTAGTTGATGAAGTAAGTCAAAAGCTAAATGAGAGCCTAGACCTACAAAGACAACTGCTGAAGCGTGAAAGCAAGACAGGAGAGATCAGACAAAGTGAACTACTCGAAGATTTAGGTATATCCCCCAATACTTTGGCGAAATGGGAAAATAACGGACTAAATCGCATTGTAAGAGGTGGTTCAATCTTCTATCTTTTAGAAGAATTACACCGATTTAATTATTAACTTTAACAGGCAAGGCAAAGTTAAGAGAATTTGAACACAAAAAGTAAGTATAGAAAACACACGGCAAAAACTATCGTATTATGGCAAATTTGGCGATTGTCATTGTTAGGCGATAAATAATACTAGATACAGTTTAGAAATCTGTATAAGTTCATCTCATGGACTTGTACGGAGTAGAAATCGAAATTAAGAGGTAACTCAACATGAATATGGCAGACGAAGAAATTAAAGATATAAAAAAGTTGTTTTTTAAGACATTAACATCTATGAAAAAACGAACAACTTTCACAGAAGGCACGTACGAAGCCATGAATAGGACGGCTGATGAATTTACGAATGCTTTATATGCAAAGATTGATGAGATTTGGGAACGAAACGCGGAGGTAAAACAATGAAATTAAAAGACTTTCCAAAGACAGACCAGAATATTATCTCGGCTATGAAGGCACATATTGGCATTGATAGAGCCATTAAACTTAATACCTTAGCCCAACAACTTGGACTTACAGAGCGGGGCTTACAATTAAGAATTGAGGTATTGCAAAGTATGGGGTGCGCCATTGGCTCAATTGATAACGGATATTTTATCCCAGTTGATGAAGCAGAGCGTACTGCAGGAATTACGAAAAAGGAACAAACAGGTTTCTCTATTCAAAAAGCAGTCATGGGCTATAGAATGGCAAGTTTGGATTGGCTCGAGGAATTAGAGGGCAATGTATGACAGAAGCTAAAACTATGAAAGACTGGGCACTCTTTTACCATGATAAAGGGTTAAACGTGATCCCTATATCCACATCAAAGAATAAAACACCACTTGTTAAGTTTAAAGACAAGTACTTCAGCCGAGAGGAAGTTATTCAAATGTGGACGAAATACCCGACTGCAAATATTGCCATCACAACGGACAAGCTCTTTGTTATTGATATTGATGTAGGACACAGCGAGGGGGTAAATGGTTATGATTCCATAGAAAAATATCCAAATAAGCATTTACTTCCTCCAACACTTGAAGCAAAGACTGCAAGCGGTGGGAAACATCTAATTTATCTGAAACGTGAAGATATGAAAATACAACAAATCATAGGTTGGTTGCCTGGTGTGGATGTCAAGGCTTCTAAAAATAACTATTTCTTAGTCGCGCCAAGTAAGACAGATAAAGGCGCTTATGAATGGCTCAATCAAACACCTATAGCCACCGCGCCTATGCAGTTAGTATCGGACATCATGGAGGGCAAAGGCTATGACAAGAGCAACTGGAGAGCTAAAAACGACTTTAGCAAGACCTACGCTTCCCAAATGTGGGAACTCTTTATAAAGGGAGCTCCTGAAGGTGCGAGAAACCACAGCACAAACAAGCTTTTGCACTATTGGCGAAAGGTAGGGATAGAACCTAAAAGTTGTGCAGATTTGATAAATATATTCAATAATCACAATACCCCACCACTTAATGAAGATGAAATCAAGACTATTTGGCGAAGTGTTTGGAGATAGGAGACAGTTTGGAAGAAAATAAAGAAAAAGTTCAAACCATAGATTTAAGTGCAGAAATACTTGAAGCTGACGAACTAAAGAAAAAGCATCCACCCGCGCAACAAGGAACGGTTCAATACGTCATTGAAAATTTGTTAGACTTGACCGAAAAAGATACAGTCAAGATAAATATTAGAAATTTAGCTACCATCTTACGGAATGACCCCGCATTAAAGAATAGTCTAGCTTATAATGAATTTACTTATGATATTGAACTGACTCAATCGATTAAAGTCGGGGCTGTGCATTTTCAAAAGGGAAAAATTGACGATAGTTTCACAAAAGCAGTAATTTTATATATTGCTGAGAATTATTATGTTGACTTTAAAAAGCATATCTTACAAGATACATTAGAAACCGTGTCACGAGAAAGGAGTTACAATCCTCTTAAAGACTATTTGAATAATTGTTACCAGAAATATGACGGCAAGAGTGACCCACTGACAATTATTAGCGATTACCTAGGAGTTGAAGAAACCGAGTATACACGTCTTGTTACCGATATATTCTTCCGTGGGGCGGTGGCTAAAGTTTTTAACCCTCATGAAAAATTTGATTTTGTACTGGATTTAGTCGGAGACCAAGGTACAGGGAAAACTGATTTTCTGACACGAGTTTTCAATCCTTACTATACTGACGGCTTCTATACATTTCATGAAAAGGATGACTTTGCACTCATGGTAAAGAGCTGGCTAGCAAATGATGATGAAATGACAGCAAGCAAAAAATCACTTTTCGAGAAAACAAAGAAATTCATCACACAGATTGAAATAGAGTTCCGTCCTCCCTATGCTGCAAAAACAATTAAAGTCATGAAAAATTTTGTAATTGCACGTACGACCAACAATTTACAGCATTTACGAGACAGTACAGGCGACCGCCGTTTTCTCCCTATACTTGTCAAGCGATCAATCAGTTATAAAAAGAAATTTTCTGAACTGACTACAGAAGCACTTGAGCAATTTTGGGGTGGTATGGTAGCGCGATATAAAGAGAACCCAAGTTTTGACTTAAGCAGTGAGCAACTCGAACTTATTGAGTCTAACCGCGACAATTTCAAAGCTTCCAATGAAGTGACCGAAACCTTAGACGAGTACACATCTATCCTTTTGCCGAAAGGTTTTCACGGTTGGGAGCAATGGGATAGGCATGATTATATCCAGCAAGTATTAATCCGTGGGGTTGCCTATAAAGATAGAGAGAAGGCAGAGCAAATCGTCGGTACAGAAAAACGTGACCGCATCAACATCAAAGATGTAAAACACGAAGCTTTTCCAGACATTAAAGACTCAAAGCTAGATAATGCTATCCGTCTTTATTATTCTTCCCATGGCTGGGAGTACAAGAAAAATATAAAGTTTGGTGAACGAGTTACAAGCGGATATTTGCGATAATTCCTACTTTTTATCATTTCTTCCCACCACTGTAAAACCAGTAAACGCAAGGGGTTACGTGCTATTAGTAGGAAAGTAGTAATAATTATATATATATTAATATACTAAAATACCAAAATATACCTTATATATAGAGAAAATACTCCTACTTCCTACCGACACCCTTTGAAACCTTATAATTACTGGTTTTATAGAGGTAGTAGTGTTGGTAGGGAGTGGGAACAATATCAGGATTAAAGGGCAAGGGGGTGGGTAATTGAAAGGAAAATAGAAATGACTGAATTTGAAAAAAATTCTTGAAGAAATGAGCGCATTAAACCAGAACTTAGAAGAAATCTCTACCGCTATGCAATATATGGCAGAAATTAGTATAGATGACTATGGGAACGTGAGAATAGGCAGGCGCTTATAGATGTCAGCAACCTCAGAAAACCACATATTTTTAGCAACTTGTCAAAACCTGTCATTTGCGAGGACTTAACAAAAGTTAACATTTAGCGCACTTAGCAAATTAAAAAAATTAGAAAAAAGGAAATTACACCAATGGAACTTACAGACCTAACCCAAGAACAGAAAGACAAACTCTATTTGAAAATAATCGATGCAGTGAAATCTGGTGGAGCTGACAAGGAGGTCATGGAGTTGATACTTGCAGAACATCCCAAACTTGTATACATCAAAGAGCAAGATTACAAGGACTTTCTAATAACAGAAAGTGAATATTTGAAGCAACGGCTAGAGCAAACACGAGCAAAAACGGAGCAATTAGAGGCAGAATATTCAGCGCTTAAAGCCCACTATGAAAAAAGCGTTTCAAAGATTGCTCAACGTCTCCGAATGGACCAACAAGAAGCCCATAGCTTCATGGATTGGCTTTATTCACACAATCCTAATCCGCTAGTTATTGGATTACGTCCAATCCTAGAAATCATCAGCATCTACTGGCGACTGTTCAAAAGAAAAAAATACATCGCTAAAGTGGAGGAATAATCATAGACAAGATAATTAGAGTCTGTGACTTCATCACAGGCATACCAAGTCGAGGGCTGGAACAACTCGCTGAGGAGTTCCAGCCATTGCCACAGAAACAGATAGACAAGCGCGATCCACTCAATGCCGATAACTCTTTCTTGGGCTTTAGAGCAAGACCTTTACAACGCAAGAATGGAGTTCGATATGAGGGTGAGACAGAGGGAGGAGAGGTAAAACTTTTCGAATAAATAGGCTGTTTTAATGATTTTTATTAAAGGGCTATAAATACAGTGAGCAAAAGGAGTTACAGCTTGTTAAGCGACTTCCGATTATACTATATACTTACCATAAGAAAGAGAGCAGATATGAGAGTGAGAGAACCTACACATATTGAAGAACACCAAAAATAATAGAAAAATGGAGAAAACATAAATGAATGACTTTGAACAAATTGAGAATCACTTTTCAGCATTGAAAACAGAAAACCAAACAGCTATTCAAGTAGCAACGGATAATATCCTAAAAGCTGAGCAAGCTCAAACCAAAGCAGATAAAGCCTTACTTGCTGCCGAGGAAGTGGTGGACGTTGCGGCTTACAACAAAGCTAAGGATGAAATCTGGTCTGCTAAGCACGCAAAAGAATTGTATCAAAAGCAAAAGAGCAAACTCGAAAACGAGATGCTTGTCGGTAAAGATGAATACACTTCTATGCTGAACGTTATCAAAGAGACCGCGGACAACATGCAAGAGGAATTGAATGTAAAAGCTGCTGCCCTAGTTGCCGAGCTGCAATCACTTGCAGGCCAATCGCGATCAGTTACCTCAAAGGCAAATGAACTCATGCACACAGTGCAGTACGATCTTTACAAAGATCAAGCAGGCTTTATCACGAAGAATGGTCGGCGCTTCACTCAACCCAAAGAGTACAAGCCAAATGAAACGGTACATCAGTTTTATAAAGCCAAAATTAAACTATCCTATCTTGGCAAACGTAATGGCGAGACCGAGAACGATAGTAACAATAAATACTGGGGGTAATTATTATGGCAACATCACTTAAACAGAATCAAGATGGGTCAGTTGAAATTAATATCCCTGTCCTATTTAAAAATGCAGAAGCTGAGCGCAAGGAGCGCGAGACAAAGCAGACTGAAAGCATGCACAATCACTTCAAAAAACTCAGTGATAAGCACACAAAAGAACGGTCTGATGTAATTGAACTATCACGAAAAGCCTTTGAATCTGAGCGCAAGGAAGCCGAGGTCAAGCGAGCCGAGGAGATGGCACTTGAGAAGCAGCGAATGACTGCTGAGATTGAAGCCAAGTATAATGACCAAGGCGTTAAGTCTGAGGCTGAGAAAATCAGAGACGCAGCTTATCGCAAACTGCTTACAGGTTCAACCGATCCAGTTCCAGAGTCTGAATCGTATGAGACTAACAAAGATAAGGCTTATCGCAACTTTACAGAAAATCTTTTTAAAAAATAATTATTAAAAAAATATTTTTGTTAAGCATTCAAAAAATGGCACGTTAAAAATCTTGAAACCGACTCAGAAAAAACAAAAAGAGGGGGGGATACCACCCTCCCCTGGGATGAGCCCGAGCTTCACGCCGTCACTGTACATTTTTTCTCATGCGTGTGTTTAACATTAACAAAGGAGGCCCGAAAATGAGCCAAAGACCGTGCAAAATATGCGGGAAATTGTTCTTTACAGGCAGACAAGAACGCTACTGTAGCAATGCCTGCCGTAAGGAAGCAAGAAAATCTGTCCGCAAGAATTGGGAAAATAAAAACCCTGATTACATGAGGCAGTATATGCGAGAACGTCGCTCAGGCAATGGTCAACGTCCCGAAAAGGGTAAATCTACCTCAGCGACTGAATCCAAGAAATGCCGCATGTGTGGTGAGCCTGTGAAAGCTGAGGCTGTCTATTGTAGCCCAGCCTGCCGATTGAACGGTAGACAATAAGGCGTAAAAAACGCCACCCCTCACGCAATGGGCGACGTCCTTTCATCGAAAAACTGTAAATCTATTATACCATTTTTGAGGAGGTAACGATGCCAAAAGTAGATAAACTTGATCGCTTGATAGGCGACTATCTAACTGGACGGCTTGATGCAGCAATTAAGATGCGTGAGCTTTATTTGAGACGGCCAAAACACCAAGATAGCTTAGGTGTGCAAGTTCAGCGCAACAATACCGCACCGCAAGAAGCAGCCTATATACGTGTGGAAAGTGACGATCGTTTAGCTGAATTGAAGTATCAAAAGGAAATCTTGGATATTTATTGGTCAATAGCTGACGAGGATACAAAGGAGGCTCTCGCTCTTTACCATAAGCGCGGGCTAAACTGGTCTGGTGTATCAATTGAAATGTATATCAGCCGAAAAGCGTTGTACAAAATTAACTGCAAATTCAAAGACAGTATCAGAGACCTTTTAAGTATTTGAGCAGGCTTCCGATTTTAATTCCTGTGCTGACTTGCTTATCTATGTTAGATTAGAAAGCCATATTTAGAAAAATAAAAATGCGCGTGATTTGTGTATGAAAAAAGCCGTATATCAACGATATACAGCCCCTTGCCTGACAAAAAATAGTTACGTTTTTAACTACGTTTTAGTTGAAATTCATTGTATGTTATTTAGACTTAATTTTGCATTATCACCGATATTTTACGTTTAGTGACACTCATTAGACCTTATTTTAGTGGTGTGGTAAAATATAAGAATGAAGAGTGTTGAAACCCGCGGGCTTGTCCTGTATACTAAAAATTATCGTGAAAAGGACAAGTTGGTCAAGATTTTTACAGAGTCTTTTGGCAAGCGCATGTTTTTTGTCAAAAATTTCGCGCATTCTAAGTATTCTAGTAGTCTTCAAAATTTTACTTCCTCTAATTTTACAGGGACAATCAATGATGTAGGTCTTTCTTTTCTTGATGATGTAGGTGAAACAGTCATGTACAAGCATATCAGCGAGGATATTTTTCTTAATGCTCATGCTTCCTATATCATTAGTTTGGCTGATGCAGCTATACCTGATAACCAATATGATTCAGCCTTATATGGTTTTTTGATTAAATGTTTGGATTTGCTGAACCAAGGATTTGATAAGGAAATTATTACGAATATTTTTGAGTTACAAGTTTTAAATCGTTTTGGGGTTAGTTTGAACTGTAAGGAATGTGCTTTTTGTCATAGTCAGCAAGGTCCTTTTGATTATTCCTATAAGTTTAATGCTTGCCTTTGCAAAAATCATTTTGATGAGGATATGCGACGCTTGCAGCTGGATCCTAATGTTATTTACTTGGTCAACCTTTTTCAAGAAATATCTTTAGATCAGCTTGAAAAAATCTCTGTTAAGGAGGAGATGAAGCAGAAAATTCGTTTATTTATTGATGGACTCTATGATGAATATGTGGGGATTCATTTGAAATCTAAGAAATTTTTAGACAGTATGAAAGATTGGGCCGATGTTATGAAAAACGGACCTACATAAAAAAGCATCAATTCGATGCTTTTTTATGTACTTAGATATGTATAGGTAATCCGTCAGCAATCTCAGCTGTATCCATAATCGCTTCACCAAGTGTTGGGTGAGGTTGGATAGTCAATGAGATATCTTTCGAAGTCAAGCCGTTTTCGATCGCAAGAGCAAGACCTGAAATCAAGTCAGAAGCCCCAGGACCAACGATTTGAGCACCGATAACGGCACCTTCTTTATTGTCTGTAATCAAACGGATGAAACCAGTTGTATCATCCATTGAGATAGCACGACCGTTAGCTGCAAATGGGAATTTGCTGATTTTAACTTGATCCATGCGATCTTTTACAGATTCAGGTGTTTCACCTACAGTAGCCAACTCTGTTGTGGTATAAGCAACAGCAGGGAGGGCGATATGCAAGTCAACAGCGTCTTCTCCGCCCGCAATGGCAGCAGCAGCAATCTTTGCTTGGAATGATGCTTTGTGTGCGAGCATTGGTCCAGGAACAACGTCACCGATAGCATAGATGTGTGGTACAGAAGTTTGGAATGAATCGTCGACTTCGATAAGTCCACGATCTGTCAACTTAACGTCAGTATTGTTAAGACCTAACATGTCAGTATTTGGACGACGACCTACTGATACGAGCAAGTAGTCACCAGTAACTGTTTGTTCTTTACCGTCTACTTCGAAAGTTAAAGTAACATCTGTATCTGTTTGAGTCGCAGATTTTGCCATAGCAGAAGTGAAGATTTCTGAACCAGCAGTTTTTACGCGGTTAGCAATGATGTCTGACATTTCTTTATCAAAACCATTTAAGATGTGGTCTAAGCCTTCAACGATAGTGATTTTAGAACCCAACATACGGTAGGCCCCACCAAGTTCAGAACCGATAACACCACCACCAACGATGATAAGGTGTTTAGGAATTTCCTTAAGGTTAAGCGCACCTGTAGAGTCAATAATGCGTCCGCCGTAAGGGAAGCTTGGGATTTCAATTGGACGTGAACCTGTAGCAATAATTGCATTTTGGAAGTTCAAGAGTTGGAAACCGTCTTCTTGTTCTACGTTGATTGTTTCATTATCAATGAATTCAGCAGTTCCTTTAATCAACTCAATTTTATGCTTTTTCAGAAGCATTGCGATACCGCCAGTGAGTTGCTTCACAACTTTTTCATCTTTCCATGCTTGAGCAGCTGCCCAATCAAGATTTACTTCACCGTTAGAAAGCCCAAACGGACTTTTGCCTGCTTCTTGTTTAAGGGCGTCTTGATAGTGGTGACCCACATTAATCAAGGCTTTTGAAGGGATACAACCAATATTAAGGCAGACCCCACCTACGTTATCTTTTTCGATAACAACAACTTTTTTACCGAGTTCAGCCGCACGGATGGCCGCAACGTAACCGCCAGGGCCTGATCCGATGACAACTGTATCTACTTCAGTGGCTTGTGCACCAACAACCATAATTATTCTTTCCTCTTTTCTTCTTAAACTTCCATGAGCATGTAAGCTGGGTCAGCCAAAAGACTCTTAAGATAGTTCAATGAACCTTGTCCGAGCATACCATCGATGAGACGGTGGTCATAGCTCACAGAAAGCTTCATGTTTTGACCAACAGCTAGTTCACCTTCAGCGTTAACGATAGGTTCTTTAACGATTGAACCAAGACCGAGAATCATAACGTCAGAGCCATTGATAATTGGTGTAAACCAAGTGCCGCGGGCAGAACCAATATTTGAGATTGTGATTGTTGAGCCACGCATTTGGTCTGGTTTGATAGAACCTGTACGTACCGCTTCAGCAAGTTCAGAAATTTCTTTAGCAATGGTAAAGATTGATTTCTTATCGGCATTTTTAATCACAGGCACATAAAGTCCGCTTGGCGCATTTACGGCGATACCGATGTTTACATCATTATGGTAAACGATATCTGTACCATCGATAGAAGCGTTAATTTCTGGGAATTTCTTAGCTGTAGCAGCCAAGGCTTTAGTCACGTAAGCAAGGTAAGTAAGTTTAACGTCTTGTTTAGCCGCAATTTCTTTGTACTCTTTACGGTGAGCAACAAGTTTAGAGACTTCCACTTGGTCAAAGTTAGTAACCGCAGGGATATTTGCATTTTGTGTACTCATCGCGTTTGAGATAGCTTTACGCGTTGGTGTCATTGGCTCACGACGATCGCCTTCGGCTGCTTGTACAGGGGCTGGAGCTGGTTTAGGAGCAACAGGTTTAGCTGCATCAGCCTTAGGAGCTGGTCTAGCTTCAGCGGAAGCTGCAGCTTTAGGAGCAGCTGCGCCAGAAGCAAAGGCTTTGACATCTGCCAAGGTTGTATGGCCATGACGACCTGTAGCTTGAACTTGAGTTAAATCAATACCGTGTTCACGCGCATAGTGACGTACAGATGGCATCGCAAGAACACGGCCGTCTGCAGTCGTACGTGTTGTAGCACCACCCTCAGTTTTAGGAGCAGAAGCTGCTGTATCGGCAGTTGCTGTTGGAGCTGCTTGCGGAGCTGATGTAGGAGCGGCTGTAGCACCATTACCGTTGTATTCGATAAGTGGAGCGCCGACTTCAACAGTTGTTCCAGCCTCAACAAAGAGTTTTGTAACTTTACCAGAGTAAGGAGACAAGATTTCTTGCATCAATTTGTCGTTTTGTACTTCAGCCACAGGATCATCTTCTTTGACATCGTCTCCAACTTTTACAAGCCAGTTAGCGATGTCACCTTCGTGCATACCTTCACCGATATCAGGCATGGTGAAGATTTGAGTCTCACCTGAAGGAGCTTCAGAAGCAGCAGCGGGTGCCGCTTCAGCAGTATCAACTTCGCTTGAGCCATCTCCATCATATTCGATAAGCGGAGCACCCACTTCAACAGTTGTTCCAGCTTCAACGAAAAGTTTTGTTACCGTACCAGAGTAAGGAGACAAGATTTCTTGCATCAATTTGTCGTTTTGTACTTCAGCCACAGGATCATCTTCTTTAACGACATCTCCGACTTTTACAAGCCAGTTAGCGATATCGCCTTCATGCATGCCTTCGCCGATATCAGGCATTTTAAAAATTTCAGTCATAATTTACTACCTCTTTCACTTTGTTCACAATATCGTCTGCTTTAACTGCCCAGTCATTTTCGGCTTGAGCAAATGGGAAGATAGAATCTGGCCCAGCTACACGGCCGATAGGTGCTTTAAGTGACAGAACAAAGCGTTCTGAGATTTCCGCCATAACGTTAGCAGCAATACCCGCTGTACGTTGTGCTTCTTGAACGACAACAACACGTCCGGTTTTTTCTACTGTCTCACCGATTGATTTGATATCAAGAGGCGATACGGTACGCAAATCAAGAACTTCAGCGCTAATCCCTTCTTTTTCGAGTTGTTCAGCAGCCTTGATAGCCAGAGGAACTGTACCACCGTAAGCGATAATCGAAACATCTGAACCTTCTTTGGCAACGACTGCTTGATCCAAAGGTGTTGTATAGTAGCCTTCCGGAACTTCTCCTTTCATAGAACGGTAAAGGTGCAAGTTTTCGAGGTACATTACTGGATCATTGTTTTCAATGGCAGCCAAAAGAAGTCCTTTAGCATCTGCTGGATTTGATGGCATAACGACACGAAGTCCAGGAATTTGAGCAAAGAGCCCTTCGATAGAGTCGGCGTGCATTTCAGGTGTTTTTGTACCGATGCCATAAGGTGTACGGATAACAATTGGGTTATGACGTGTATTGTTGAAACGGTAACGTGTACGAGACATTTGTCCAGCAATGGAGTCAAAAACTTCATAAACAAATGTACCAAACTGGATTTCCATGATTGGACGGAAGCCTTGAGTTGAGAGACCAATTGCCAAACCACCAATACCAGATTCGGCAAGTGGTGTATTGAAGACACGGTCTTCACCATATTTTGCTTGGAGTCCATCAGTTGCACGGAATACCCCACCATTTTGCCCAACGTCTTCACCGAAGATTAATGTATTTTCGTCACGTTCAAGCGCCAAGTCAAGCGCTTCTGTGATTGCTGCAATATAAGTTTTTACTGCCATGTTTACTTGCCCTCACTTTCAAATTTTGCAATTTGCTCAACCATTACTTGGCTAGGTACTTCGAGTGTATTTTTCAAAAAACTTGATATTTTTTGTTTTTCAACATTGTTTGCTTTCTTGATGTCTGCATCGATACGCGCATCAAGTTCAGCGATATAAGCTTCTTCTTGAGCCTCATCCCAGATACCTTTTTCAGTCAAGTAAGTGCGCATACGGAGCAATGGCTCTTTCGCCCACCAAGCATCAAGGCCTTCTTGGCTACGGTAACGAAGTGGGTCATCACCAGCTGTTGAGTGAGGCTCCAAGCGGTTAGTAAGGGCTTCAATAACGACTGGACCGTTACCAGCAACAGCCCAAGCGCGTGCTTCTTTAGCTGCCAAGTACATCGCAATAGCATCGTTACCATCGACAACGATAGATGGTGCACCAGCTGCCCAACCTTTAGCTGCCAAGTGAGGCGCCGCTGTTTGGAGTTCACGTGGTGTTGAAATTGCATAGCCATTATTTTGGATAAAGGCAACAAGTGGTGCTTTGTAAGCAGAAGCAAAGTTAATCCCTTCATAAGTGTCCCCTTGAGAAGAACCACCATCACCAGTGTAAACAAAGGCAACGGCATCTTTTTTACGCTTTTTCAGTCCTAAAGCGACACCAGCCGCTTCAATATATTGTGCACCGATAATGATTTGTGGGAACCAAGATTTTACTTCAGCGCCTTCGTCTGTTGTATACTCGTTACCGAGTTGGTGTCCACGAGACCAGAGGAGCCCTTTCCAGATTGGCCAGCCTTTAGCATAAATCTGTGGCAAGTCACGGTAACCTGGGAAAAGCCAGTCTTCATCAGTGAATGCAAAAGCAGAAGCCATTTGAGAAGCTTCTTGACCTGCAGTGGGTCCAAAGAATCCCATACGACCTTGTTTTGCAAGTTTCATGCAACGGATGTCGATTTGACGGCTAAGCAGCATGTTTTTAAAGAGTTCTACTAAATCTTTATCTGAAAGATCGGCGCGCTTAAGACCCTCTTCGTCAACGATTTTTCCGTTTTCGTCTAAGATTTGGAGCGTCGGAAACGCGCTGTCTTGTAATTCTAATTGTTTTTTGAAATCGAGGATTTTTGTGCTGTTTGACATAAATATCTCCCTTTCTTCTTCATTCTCGTTTTTTTAAACCAATTCATCAGCCTTGAAAAGCTGTGAAAGTTCATTGTTTTCAATTGTTCCAAAATATTGTCCTTCTTTATTCTTTTCTAGAACCTTAAGTACAGCATCTGGATTAAACGGAAGACCTATAAAGTCTTGTTTGATGTCACGCCAATCGCGGACACCCAAGAAATCCCCCAAGAAATTAATATCAGTAATCAGACCATTATTGACATCAACTTGGATATCAATTGATCCACCAGTAAATTTGGCGTGGTTATTGAAACTGAACTTAGGACTTTCACCGTAATTCCAATCCCAAGTCGAAAATTGCTCATCACGTGCAGCTTTTATACCCGCCAGCTGTTCATCATTCAGAACATATTCGCCATCCTTACCCTGATTGGTTAAGTAATATTTGAGTGCATCAATAAAAGTATCTAAATTCAAATCAGGTGCAAAGTCCTTGATATTTCCGACACGTGCGCGTACAGATTTAGCAGCCTTAGAGACAAACTTTTCATCAGAGACATTGAGTGAACGAATCATCGCCTCCACGTCAGTATCCCAGAGCAAAGTACCATGATGCATAAGGTAACCACCGGCGTAACGCTGTGCATTACCAGAAACTTTCTTTCCAGCAATTTCAAGATCATTTCTTCCAGTAATTTCAGCTTCAATACCAAGAGAACGAAGCGCATCATACATGGGTTTCACGAATTGATGAAAGTTAACTTGGGCTGAACTGGCTACAGGGACAAAAAATGTAAAACAAATATTTCCCTCGTCATGATAGACAGCACCGCCACCAGATACGCGCCGTACAACTTGCACATCATGTTGATCAATATAATCTTGATTTATCTCAGCAAAAGTATTTTGGTTACGTCCGACGATAACAGCACGCTTGTTTTGCCAAAGGGCAAAAACAGGCTCCTCTGCCTTCAGATTATTTAATAACCAAGAATCCATCGCAATGTTGGTATAGGCATCCTGCCCGAGATAATTAATATATTGCATAGATTCTCCTTTCATTAGAAATATATGTCAAATGTATTTCCCATTTAACACATACAAACTCATTATATCCCTTGTGAAATAGAAAGTAAAGGAAAATGACTCCGCTATCATAAGCGACTATTGTACAATTTTATGATAAAGTTTGTGAATTTTTTCTGGATATAAAAAACATGCGTAGAGCATGTTTACAATGAGAGGAGTTTTATCTTACTTTTGACTGATTTTTCGAATTTTGAGCGCTTTTTCAGGAAAGTCTGTGAAAATTCCAGATATGTTATGCTGAAAAGCTGAGTACATGTCTTTTTCTGAATGAATTCCCCAAAGCCGAATCGGTTTACTGCCCGGTGCTAATAGTTTCTTATGTCTAAAAACATAATTTTTTTTCAAATGAAGGCTTGTGATAAAGCTTCCTACTACGGAGAGATCCACTCTTTGAAAAGTTTTTCCTGCAAGATAGGCGATTTCGTCTTTAATGCCTAGTGCGTGTAAGTTGCGAAGTGTGTTTACATTAAAAGAAGAGTAGATGACTTTAAAGGGAAAAGTTTGAGTGTTCATCAAAGTAAAGAGCTGTTTTTCAATACCAGGATAATTTATGATATCGGTCTTAATCTCTATGTTCAGATAACCTGCAAAGTTTTCCTTTAGCAGCAAATTCAGAACTTCTTCTAAAGTGGGTATTTTTTCTTTGTAGAAAGCCTTGTCAAACCAAGAGCCAGCATCGAGTTGTTTTAATTGGGCTAGGGTCATATCACAAACACGGCCTCTTCCAGAAGTTGTTCGATTAACTTTTTCGTCATGAATGACGACCAGATGATTATCTTTAGACAGGTGGACATCGAGTTCGATACCGTCTGAGTTTACATGCAGAGCTTCCTGAAAAGCTGCCAAAGTGTTTTCAGGTCGATTACATTTTGAACCTCTATGGGCAAAGATAAGACACGTGCCCTGAGGAGGAGAGTTTTTTTCAAAATTCACAGTTAAAACATCTGCCTTTCTAGCTATCATATTCTTCCTCAATAGCAGTGACAAAATCACGCATAATTTTATCTCTCTTCTGGGCTAATTTTTTAGCATGCGCTGTATTCAATAAATCTTTGAGCAGAAAGAGCTTTTCGTAAAAATGATTGAGCGTTGTCCCTTCACTTTGATGATAGTTGCTTTTACTAGAAAAATGTTGAGGTTTTATGGTGGGGTCATATAAGGTGCGACCTTTGGACCAGCCATATTCTAAAGTCCGCACAATGCCCCAAGCGCCCATCGCATCAATGCGGTCGGCATCTTGGACGATTTGACCATTGATGTCGAGTTCTTTTTTCTCTAAAAGATTGGCAGAATAACTCATATTATCAATGATGTAAAAGATTTTATCCTGTTTCTCTTTAGAAAAATCTAAGGAGGTTAAGAAGGCTGCAACCTCTTGTTTTTGTTGGGCGACATCGGAGCAGATCTTTTCATCATAGGTATCGTGCAGGTAAGCAGCAGCAATAACTAAATCAGAATCTGCAAGGGGTTCCGTAGCAAGGATTTGTTTTGCGAGCTTGACAACACGACTGACGTGATCAAAGCCATGTCCGTCATAGTTGTTCTCATAGATTTTTTTGGCAAAGGCAGCAATTTTTTCTTGAGTTGTCATAAGTTTTTGTGTTCTTTTATTTGGCATCAAAGTAGTTAAGGCCCATCGCTGATTTTACTTCAGATAAGGTATTTGCAGCAACAGCACGTGCTTTTTCAGAGCCATCTTTAAGCATGTCATAAACAGCCCCCATGTCTTTAGCGAATTCGATGCGGCGTTCACGAATTGGAGAGAGTTCACGGTCGAGAATGTCTAATAAATAGCGTTTAGTTTTTACGTCTCCTAAGCCGCCCGCTTGATAATGCTCTTTCATCTCAGCGATAGTAGTAGCGTCTTCCTCACGTCCAAAGACATCAAGATAATGGAAGACCATATTGCCCTCAATTTTACCTGGATCCTCAACCTTGATATGGTCGGGATCTGTATACATGCTCATCACTTTCTTTTTAAGCGTATCCATATCATCAGCCAGATATATGCCATTACCAAGCGATTTAGACATTTTTGCATTCCCGTCAAGGCCAGGAAGACGTCCTGCCGATTCATTTTCTGGATAAAGTCCTTCAGGTTCAACCAAGACATCACAGTTGTATGCATTATTGAAAGAGCGTACAATTTCGCGACATTGTTCAATCATTGGTTTCTGGTCGTTCCCTACAGGAACCAGATTGGCTTTAAAGGCTGTAATATCTGCGGCTTGAGCGATAGGATAAACTAAGAAACCGGCAGGAATGGATTCGCCAAAGGCTTTTTGCGCAATTTCTGTTTTAACGGTAGGGTTACGTTCAAGTCGTGCTAGGGAAACCAAATTCATGTAATACATTGAAAGTTCAGCCAGTTCAGGAATTTGGGACTGGATAAAAATGGTTGATTTTTCTGGATCGAGACCAGCAGCCAAATAATCTAAAGCCACGTCTCCAACAGATTGGATAATTTTTTCAGGTTCCTTGGCATGGTCGGTGAGAGCTTGTTGGTCGGCAAGGAAAACAAACATGTTATATTTTCCTGTGTTTTGTAGTAGCACACGATTTTTAAGTGAGCCAACATAATGTCCGATATGGAGTTTGCCCGTAGGACGATCGCCAGTTAGGATTGTAGGTTTATTCATGATAGTTCTCTCCTTTTTGAGGTACAAATTTTTGTAACAAAAACGCCCGTAAAGCATTGTAAAAATACTTTACGGGCGTTATCACGCGGTACCACCGTAATTCGAAATTCTTTAAGAATTTCCTCGAGCTCGTCATAGAAACGAGTGCTTTGTTAACGGGAGCAGCCGTGATTTATATTGCTTAAAATCATTTTGTTATTATCAGTCCATTCACTTTTCTGAAAACACTGGCTTGCACTACCGCCAACTTCCTAAAGAATTCTTTGAAAAGTTACTCTTCTGATAGTTCAAATTCTACATTTATTTTCACATAATGTCAAATATGTCTGAGTCCAATCTCTTGAAAAGGCCATAATAAAATCCTATACTTGGGCTATAGGCTATCCAACTATTTATAATATGAAAAGGAGAAATATATGGCAAATGTATCCACAGCATCCGCACAATGGCAAGGGGATTTAGAAAATGGTTCAGGTACCATCAGTCTAGACTCTTCACAGGTATTTACTGATACGCCCTATAATTTTGAAGCGCGTGCAGAGCATTCAGCATCCATAACAACACCTGAAGAACTTCTGGGTGCAGCTCATGCCGCTTGTTTTAGCATGGCATTCTCATTGCTTTTAAGCGAAAAAGGTTACAAAGTCGATAACATTTACACCCAAGCAGATGTGACCTTTGCGGTAACAGCAGACGGTCCTGCAATTACAAAGATTCATCTGAAAAACCAATCGAAAATTGCTGGGATTTCTGATGACGAATTTCAAAAGTTAGCAAAAGAAATCGAAGCAACATGTCCGGTTTCTAAAGCTTTGATTTCAGTTCCTATCGAGTTGGAAGCAGAATTGCTCTCCTAGTTTAGAGTGACCAACTGCAGGTAAGATAGGAAACGGCAGATAAAAAAGGAGTTTTGCACCGTTGTCAGAGAGTTAGAAATATGTTGCAGACTGTCAATCAAGTGTTAACCTAATTTACAGTAAGTACTTCATAAAGAAGTGACAGATAAATTGTAATTAAAAGTACTAGTAATAGTGCTTTTTTATTTTTGTGTACCGAATTTAAGAGCATAAGGAGGCTTTTGGAGATAAAATCAGACTGTTTCCTTAATATTCATAAGAGGACTTCTCAATATTTTTTCGATATTTATAGTAGAATAGAGAGAGGAATTTCGCAAACCACACCATAAAAAAAGAAAAGTAAACTTTTTAAAGGTTTACGCCCTAGAGATGAGGGAGGTGCACGTATGCAAAAAATGAAAACAAACAAAAACGAAGTGCTTAAAGAGTTGGCACAGTTGAAGCGTGACGAGCTTTTTGAACGTTTAAACACGAGCTTTACGGGTTTGAACGCTGAACAGGCTGAGGAACGTTTAGACGAATATGGACCGAACGTGGTTGCGAGTCAGCAACCCATTCCCTGGTATATCATACTGCTTCATGCTTTTAAAAATCCTTTTGTTCTTGTCCTTGCTTTTTTAGCAGCTGTTTCGGCATTGACAGGAGATATGGAGGGGGCACTTTATATGTTGCTCATGATTACCGTATCTGCTGGTGTAAGTTTTGTGCAGGAATACAAATCACAAAAGGCTTCAATTGCTCTGCGTGAGATGATTGAGAACACTACAAATGTTAAGCGCGGAGCGGAGAGTTTTGAAATCCCCATGGATGAAGTTGTCCCAGGAGATATCATTCAGCTTCAAACGGGAGATATGATTCCAGCGGATGCTATTCTTCTCTCACACCGTGACCTCTTTATCAATCAAGCCTCTTTAACCGGTGAATCTTTCCCTGTGGAGAAGCGTTTACCCGAAGATTTAGATGAAGACGAGCAAATTGACTGGAAAGTAATCTCTGCGCTTGATGCGCCCAATGTTCTCTTTATGGGGACCGATGTCTTATCAGGAAATGGAGAGATTTTAATCGTTAAAACTGGTGCTTCAACTATGTTTGGCGATATTGCCAGTAAGGCAACTACTACAAAGGTTGAATCATCCTTTGATAAAGGTTTGAGCCGTGTGAGCCGCATGCTTTTGACCATGGTTGCTATCATGTTTCCTATCGTATTAATTTTGAACTGGGTAACTAAGGGAGATTTTGAAACATCATTCTTCTTTGCAATCGCTGTAGCTGTCGGTCTTACACCCGAAATGCTGCCAATGATTGTCAATGCCAACTTGGCTAAAGGCGCAGTAGCACTCAGTAAAGAAAAAGTTATTGTCAAAAATTTATCGGCTATTCAAAATCTCGGCTCAATGGATATCCTCTGTACAGACAAGACAGGTACGATTACAGAAGACCGTGTCGTCATGGTTGAATATGTAAACTCACGTGGCAATAAGGCAGATGAAGTATTAAATTCAGCCTTTATCAATTCTAACTTCCAAACTGGCTGGAAAAATCTGATGGACGTTGCTGTGATTGACTATTTCAAAAAACTAGGACGCGAATTTCCCGATGAAAATATTACAAAAGTTGATGAGATACCTTTTGATTTCTCACGCCGTCTTTTGTCTGTCGTTGTGAAAACTGACAATAAAAACTTGATGGTCACAAAAGGCGCAGTTGAGGAGATGCAAGCCATCTGTACGCATGTGATGGAAGACGGGAAACGTGTTGAAATTACGGAAGAGCGTTTAGCAGAGATGAAAGAAGTTAACCGTGAAATGAATATGCAAGGCATGCGTGTTCTCACCATTGCGGAGCGAATCATTTCAGATGAAGAACTCGAAGATTTTGATGCTGCCAGTGAGCGTGATATGACCCTTGTCGGTTTTATCGGTTTCCTTGATCCAGCCAAAGAATCTGCAGCAAAAGCAATCCATAGTTTACAAAATCACGGTGTAACTGTAAAAGTGTTGACAGGTGATAACGCCATTGTCGCGCAAAAGGTTTGTGAAGATGTTGGAATTCCAGTTGACCGTTATTGTATCGGAAGTGAGATTGATCTTATGGATGATGAGGAACTGTTCAACACGGCTATGGAAGTGCATCTTTTTGCAAAATTAAATCCAATGCAAAAAGCACGTATTATTGAGCTTATCCGTAAGGTTCATACTGTCGGCTTTATGGGAGATGGAATAAATGACGCCCCAAGTTTACGTGCGGCAGATATCGGGATTTCAGTTGACACTGCAGCCGACATCACTAAAGATGCCTCAAATATTATCCTACTCGAGAAAAGTTTACAGGTCTTGGAAACTGGTGTAACTGAAGGACGTAAAGTCTTTACAAACATGATGAAGTATATTCGTATCACTTTGTCTTCAAACTTTGGGAATGTCTTTTCCGTTTTGGTGGCCAGCGCCTTTTTGCCTTTCTTGCCCATGCTCAGTTTACAAATCTTAACTTTGAATCTGATTTATGACATGAGTCAACTTTCAATCCCTTGGGATAATGTTGACGAAGAAGACATTGCTCGTCCAGTGAAATGGCAAACTAAAGGTCTTGCCCGTTTTGCATTTATTGTTGGACCCGTGTCTTCTATCTTTGACATCATCACTTTCCTTGTATTGTGGTATGTCTTTGGCTTTAATACAGTTGCCCATGCTAACCTTTTCCAAGCAGGTTGGTTCGCAGTTAGCTTAGGCACACAAGCTTTGGCTTTCCATATCTTGCGTACCAAAAAAGTCCCCTTCTTACAAAGTAAGCCTTCGTTGCCGGTTATCCTTTCCACAATTGGCGCATTCGTCGTTGGCTTTACATTGATTTTAAGTTCATATGGATCAATTATTGATTTGGCACACTTGCCTGTTCAATTCTTCTTCTACTGGTTCATCATTATCCTTGCTTACCTCTTGTCTTTACAGATTGTCAAAAATTTATATTATAAGAGCTACAACTAGCAAAAGAGGCTAGGAAAAAAGTCCAAAATAATGGAAAATCGCTCAATCACGGTCATTAAGAATGTCGTGGTTGAGCGATTTTGATTTTTTAGTTTTGGACCTTTGTCCCAGACTCTTTTATTATTCTTTATCTTCAAAATGTTTGACCAGTTGGCCAGTAACATCTGTTTCGAGCATCCGATGGATTTGGCGAATCGTTGAAACGATAGCTTCAGGGCTAGAATTACCGTGGGCTTTGATAACTGGTGCTTTGACACCTACTAAAGCTGCACCGCCTGCGCTATCTGTACTCATCGTATCTTTGAGCTTGCTGAGTTCCTTTTTCACAAGAGCACCACCGATTTTAGTGATAAAGCCTCCATTCATGATGCCGTTTTTAATTTGGCGCATCAGAACACTTGCGGTACCTTCAATGGCTTTAAGCACAGCGTTTCCCGTGAAACCATCAGCGACAACGACATCAGCTGCTCCAGTCAAGATGTCACGCGATTCAATATTACCAATGAAATTAATATCTTCAATATCTGAGAGCAAAGCGTGTGCTTCTTTGATCATTGTGGATCCTTTAGATTCTTCAGCACCGTTGGAGAGAAGAGCTACACGAGGATTTTTAACACCACGTACATTGGCTGCATAGTAGCTTCCTAAAACAGCGAAGTCAGCCAGATGTTCAGGTTTATTTTCAGCGTTAGCACCTAAATCTAACATATCAAAGCCTGTAGCATCTGCAGTAGGGAGGGTACTCATAAGCGCAGGACGGTCGATTTGTTTGATACGGCCGACAATAAATAAGCCAGCAGCAAGTAGAGCTCCGGTATTTCCAGCGGAAAGAACAGCATCAGCTTCACCATCTTTGACTGCTTTAACCGCACGGACGAGAGAGCTATCTTTTTTCTTGCGAATGGCTTTTACTGGCTCATCGTGGAAGTCGATAAGCTCAGTTGTTGCGATGATTTTTACATTTTTTTCATCTTCTAGATGTGCTTTAATAGCCTCAGGTTCTCCGTAGAGCTGAAACTCAATATTTGGAAATTCTTTTTTTGCTAAATTGATTCCTTTAACGATTGACTCGGGTGCAAAGTCGCCACCCATAGCATCAATTGCGATTCTCATAGTTTATCCTCCGATAATTTCTCTGTTCAATTATAACGAAAATCTCTTGTTTTAGCCAATATTGATTGAGGTTGAAAACACTCAAAAGAGTATGAGACACGGCTCATACTCTTGATTAATGTGTCAAAATAGCCTCAAGCTCACTCAAGACAGCCGCATCACGATTGTGACCGATAACCTTATCGGAAATTTGTAATACCTCAGGAATAGCATTCTCAACAGCAATAGCGGTACCTGCTAATTCTAACATCTCTAAGTCGTTGCTTTGATCGCCAAAGGCTGTAAGTGCCTCCGGACTTGATTGGAGGTGTGTGAGTAAGTGAGAGAGACCTGTTGCCTTGCTGATTCCTGCGGACATGATGTCAATAGAACGGAAACCAGTCGTTGTTGCACGAATATCAGTCATTTGTGCATTTATCCAGTCTTCACATTCACGGATTTTTTCTGGTGGAAACTCCACACAGACTTTTAAGATTTCATCTTCGATATCATGGACGGATTTTACTAATTTCAAATCAGAATAATAAATATTGGCAAATTCGACAAATTGCGGATCAGCGGTTTGAAGGGCATAAGCACCATTCAGTCCTGAAAAGAGAACAACATCACGGTGCATATGAGGATTTTGACGGACAAGATCAACGAGTTTGTTGGCTTTATCTTGTCCTAAAATGCTGCTGTAGAGAATCTCGCCTTGGTATTTAACCAGTGCGCCGTTTTCCGCACAGAAGGCGACTTGATCTTGGAACTCGTCAAAGAGCTCTTCTAAAGCCAAGAGTTGACGACCACTTGCTGCACAAAAAAGATAGTTTCTCTTTTTAAATTCTTTTAAGATATCACGTAGACGACTTTTATCGTAGGAACGGTTCTCATCGAGAAAAGTGCCATCCATATCTGTCGCAAATACTTTTAATTGCTTATTCATTTTGTCCCCTTACCAAAAATACTCCGCTTCAAGATAATCTTGGCGGAGCAACAATTTTTTCTTTTGAAGTTTATCTTAGTCTTCAGACCAAAGTTTTTTAACTTTAGCTTGGACTTCATCATTAGCCAAGAAGTCATCGTAAGTTTCTCCGATACGGTCGATGACACCGTTCTTAGAAATAACGACGATGTGGTTTGCTAATGTATTGATAAATTCATGGTCATGTGAAGCAAAGATAATGCTGCCTTTGAATTTTTTCAGTCCATCATTAAGTGCTGAAATTGATTCCAAATCCAAGTGATTGGTTGGATCATCAAGAACTAAAACATTTGCACGCTGTAACATCATTTTAGAAAGCATGACACGAACTTTTTCCCCCCCTGAAAGGACAGAAACAGATTTGAGTGATTCTTCCCCTTTAAAGAGCATACGCCCCAAGAAACCACGGAGATAAGTATTATCGTCTTCTTCTTTAGTCAAGACAAATTGGCGAAGCCAGTCCAAGATAGACTCGTCTGTCGCAAAATCACGGCTGTTGTCTTTTGGAAGGTAAGAACGTGATGAAGTTACCCCCCATTTAATTTCACCTGTATATTCGATATCGCCCATCAAGGCACGAATCAAAGCAGTCGTTTGGATGTCATTTTGACCGATAAAGGCAGTTTTGTCACCAGGTGCCAAGATGAAGCTGATGTTGTCGATGACTTTTTCGCCATCGATTTCCACAGATAAGTTTTCAACGCGGAGCAGGTCATTTCCGATTTCGCGCTCTTGCTCAAAACCTATAAATGGATATTTACGTGAAGAAGGGACAAAAGTTTCAACTTCAATTTTATCCAACATTTTCTTACGTGATGTCGCTTGTTTTGACTTCGAAGCGTTGGCAGAGAAGCGGGCGATAAAGTCTTGCAATTCCTTGATTTTTTCTTCGGCTTTACGGTTGGCATCGTTTTGGAGGCGGAGGGCAAGTTCAGAAGATTCTTTCCAAAAATCGTAGTTACCAGGGTAAAGTTTGATTTTACCGTAATCAAGGTCTGCCATGTATGTACATACGTTATTGAGGAAGTGACGGTCGTGAGAGACGACAATAACTGTATTTTCAAAATTAATCAAAAATTCTTCCAACCAGCTGATCGCTTGGATATCCAAACCATTGGTTGGCTCGTCTAAGAGAAGAACATCCGGCTTACCGAAAAGAGCGCGTGCCAGAAGGACTTTAACGTGTTCGCCAGCTGTCAAATTCGCCATGAGGTCATAGTGTTGTTCAGTCTTAATGCCTAAGCTTTGAAGGAGTTGAGCGGCTTCGGCTTCGGCTTCATAACCGCCCATTTCACCAAATTCTGCTTCGAGTTCAGCAGCACGCATCCCATCTTCGTCAGAAAAGTTTTCTTTCATATAGATGGCATTCTTTTCTTGGGCGATGGCATAAAGTTTTTCGTTACCCATCATGACAACATCAAGCGGTGTTTGATCTTCATAGTCATAGTGATTTTGACGAAGGACAGACATACGCTCGTTCGGTCCCATTGAAACGTGACCAGTTGTGGGTTGGATCTCACCGTCCAAGATTTTTAAGAAAGTTGATTTACCGGCACCGTTGGCACCGATCAAACCATAGCAGTTTCCTGCCGTAAACTTAATGTTAACGTCATCAAAAAGCTTGCGGTCAGAAAATTGTAATGAAACATCAGAAACTGTAAGCATGGATATATTTTTCTCCTAGGATATATTGGTTTATAAAAGTTAACTTTTATAAAGGTATCGCCTTATTCTATCATATTTTCAGTCTTTTTGAAACAGCGTAATTTGGGAGAAAGTCCACATTTAGTTTTATTTCAGTGTGGCTTTAGCCTAGCTTAAGTCGTGTCCATTATAATATCCTTATTCCAATAAAATTTTTCATAAAACCTACTCCTAAAAAGCAAAGAGTGTTTCGGACTTCCCGAAGCATTTTTTGTTATAATGAAGCAGAAATGGATATCGAATATTACAAAGACCTTGCGCTCCAAAAAAAGAAGGAGCATAAAAAGTTTTTAGGAACATTGAAGAAAAAAGCACCTAAAAATCTAGATTACATCGTCAAGGAAACTCATGAAGAAGTTTTTTCTGAAATAGATTGCACGGCTTGTGCAAATTGCTGTAAGAGCTTAGGCCCACTTTTTACAGAAGCCGATATTACCCGCATCTCGAAGTACCTTCGCATGAAAGCCGCCGATTTTGAAGCCCAATATCTACGGGTAGATGAAGATGGTGACAAAGTTTTTCAAACGATGCCCTGCCCTTTCCTTGGCAGTGATAACCTCTGTAGCATTTATGAAGTACGTCCCAAAGCTTGCCGTGAATTTCCCCATACAGATAGGAAAAAGATTTATCAAATCAATCATCTGACTTTAAAAAATACAGTGACCTGCCCGGCTGCCTATCTTTTTGTAGAAAGACTACGGAAGAAAATAGAGTAAAAAAGTCTCAGTTGGAGTCTTTTTTATTTGACCTTGACCTTAGGTCAAGATATATAATGAATTTATAAGCTGAAAGGAGGCCTATGAAAAACATAAAAAGCGTCACAAAAATGACTGGTTTAACCTCTAAAACTTTACGGTACTGGGAAGCTGTTGGACTTCTGGAGCCCCAAAGGGATGAGAACGATTATCGTTTATATTCTGATACAGATATTGCGCGTATATTTTATATCATGAGTTTACGAGAATTTGATCTTCCTCTCGAGCGGATTAAAGCTGTGTTGTCGGAAGGATTAAATGAAAAGGAAGCTTTGAGTCAACATCTAAAGCGGTTGAATGAACAAATGAGTCGTTTGGAAAAATTGGTGGAACATTTATCATTGAAGTTAGATAAAGGAGAATATCACATGAATGAAAAAGATTTTGAACTGTTAAAAAGTAAACAACTTAAAGAAAATGAAGAAAAATACGGGAGTGAAATCCGGCAAAAATGGGGCGATGAGCGCGTGGAACAATCCTATAAAAAATATGCTCAAGCCGATCAAGAGAAGATTAAGCACTGGCAAGAATCTCATGCTCAAGTCGTGCAAATGTTAGAAAAGGCTTATGAAACGCAGGATGAAGACTTGGCAGACCAAGCTATTCTCCTCCACAAGGAAATCTTGGAACTTTTTTGGCCAGAAGAAACGATCAGTCCAGAAGCACATATCAATCTGGGACAGATGTATGTAGCAGACGAACGTTTTCGAGCGAATTATAACCAAAAACACGAGCAGTTGCCTGAGTACTTTCTTCAGGCTATCCAAAACCACTATAAATAATAAAAAATACACAGAATTTTGTCTGTGTATTTTTTATTGTGTTAGATGGTTGTAACCTCGATGAATTGAGTGAAAGCTAACACATCTTCTTGACAAATTTTACCTGATTCTTCATGTTGGGCATTAGACATCCCGCAAGCCATAGCGTACTTCAGCATTTGCTTAGTATCGAAGTTTTGCTCCAAGGCATAAGCAAAGCCCCCAACCGTTGCATCTCCTGAACCCGTTGTGCTCTTGATTTCAATTTTGGGGATGCGGACATCATAGTAAATATCATTAATTCGACATACGGCGCCTTGTTCGCCAAGAGAAGCAATGACAAATTTAATCCCATCAAAACAAGAGTGGTGCAGAGCTTCTAAAGCCTCTTTTTTTGTTGTGATTTTCTTTCCAACAAAATCTCCGAGTTCATGTTTGTTTGGCTTAATGAAGTCCGGAGTGACAGAGTTGTCCTTAAGGAGGCAAGTAAGTTTTTCGCCAGAGATATCGACTAAAATCGGAATTTCTACCTCTAGATTATCTTTCAAATGTTGAATCATTTTTGGGAAAAGGAAAGCATCAGTAGAGTTAGCAGAACCACAAATACAAATAGCGTTCACAGGCTTTTCTTTCGAAATATGGAGCACTTTTTCAAGGAGCTCTTGAATATTTGTATCATCCAGTTTCGGTCCTTCCTCTACAATCTCGGTATGCTTGCCTTCATCGTGCATGATGGTTACAGCATGACGTGTTTCTCCGGAAACCTGATTCATTTGAATATTGAATAACTTTTCTTCTTCTAGAAGAAGCTGTGTCAAATCTCCAATTTTTCCGCCGATAAATCCAGTCAAAGTTACATCAGAACCAGAAAGAGCTGCGGCACGTCCAGCATTAATCCCTTTACCTCCGATATTAATCGTTGGTGTCTTTGTTCGATTTAATTGTCCAAGCTTGAAAGTATTGGTGAGATAAGTGATATCAACGGAAGGGTTCATTGTTATCGTGATAATCAAATTTTTTCTACCTCTTTCGTAATAATCTTGGTGTATTGTCCGTACTCTTTACGTTGTGCTTCGGTAATTTTATCATCTGTAATGAGATAGTCCGCTAAATTAGCCTCTGCTTATTTTTTTAGAGAAGAGGAGTTAGAAAAGGTTTGAACATGGTTAAAGCAGTTGTTTTTGATATGGATGATACGATTTTTTACCCGCAGCTTCCTTTTGAAAGAGCATTAAAGGCAATTTGTCCTCTTTATGCAGGGGACGTCGCGGAAACTTATCGTTTGTTTCGTAGAGTTTCAGATAAAGAATTTAAGCGCGTGCTAAGAGGAGAATGTGACACCTTAACCTTTCAAAAAATACGCTTTAAAAAGACGATGGCACAGTGTGCTTATGAGGCGGTTACGGATGAACAAGCAGATGATTTTCAGAGCAGCTATTAAAGGAGCAAGAAAAGATAGAGATGTTGGTGGGGATAAAAGAGACCTTTGATTATCTAAAAGCACGCAACATTAGTGGAAAAAGATTGAGTATTTAAAGCTGAGAGAATATATAGAAGAAGATCACATCCTTGTTTCACAAGAAACAGGCTTTGCTAAACCGGATAAAGAAGTTTTTGATTTGATGGCAGAAAGACTTGGATTAACTGCTGCTGATTTACTCTATGTTGGTGACAACTATCAGACCGATATTTTTGGAGGGCTGCAGAGTGGTTGGAGGACGATTTGGATTAATCATAAACAGGAGGATGTCTCTGCTTTCGGAGAGTTTTCAACAGCTTTTGTGATTGCTTCTCATGAAGAATTATTAACCACCATCGAGCAACTAATTCCATGAAAATCCAAGCAGATAAAAAGCCTCAACTGAGGCTTTTTATTAATGGAAGATGTGACTCTTTTGCGCCATCTCTGAGATTTTCTTTGATGTTTTTTCCAGATGAGGGAAGAGCACAAGCCCTGCCACTAAGAAAACAAAGGCAACAGCAACGAGGATAATAATGTCAAGCCAAGCATTTGGCCAATAAATCCCGCCAGCTGATTCGCGTAACAAGTTAACCGCATGAGTAAATGGCAGATAAGGGTTGATGGCTTGGAAGAATTTACCAGAGACTTGAATAGGGTAATTTCCTCCCCCACCAGATATGGAAAGAACCAAGATGATAATGGCAATTCCTTTACCGATGTTTCCGAACAGTGCCACCAGAACGTAAACCATTATCATAAAGGCTATAGCAATCAGTAAGGCAAATAAGACACTATAAACGGGATTATGAACATCTACACCAAGACCAAAATAGTTCCCTAAGGTAACAATCAGCGCTTGGCCAATTCCCATCACGATAAAAGTTAGCATTCGCGCAGCAAACTGTTCGCGCTTGGAGTAAAGTTTTTTATCTCTTCCCTTTAAGTAAAACTCTGTTACAGCAACACTGGAGAAGAGAACAGCTCCCACCCATAAACACAGCGCAGTGTAGAAAGGTGTACTTGCTGAACCATTGTTTGCAATCGGATATATTGCATTTTCTTGAAGCTCAACAGGCTGTGCGAGGAAGTCGCTTTCTTTAATCGCATCTAGTTTCAAAAGTTTTACAATTTCGCCAAGATTGACCTCTTTTTCTCCTTTGTGTATAGCATCAGCGGCTTTACGGATTCCGGTTTTGATACTTGGCCAGTCATTAATGATGAGGTCATTTGCTTGAGCTAAAGCTTTTTCAAGATCAGGCATTTTTTCATTGATTGTTCCCAAGGTTTCGGTGAGTTCCTTGCGAATAGCTGGGTAATCGTTTTTGATAAAGTCGGCAGCCTTATCAAGCTTTTGCTCAACAAGTGGCAGTTCATTTTGATAAAGTGAAGCCCCTTTGTTGATGGCATTGATGATTGTGGCCATGTTGCCGTTGAGCATGAGGTTAGCGTTGTGAACTTCTTGTTTGATTGCGGGCAACTCTTTTTGATACTTTTCAAGTAAAGCAATGGCATTCGAAACAGTCTTACCTGTAGAGTTGAGCAAGGATTCAAAATCAATAGCTTGGGCTTTGGTTAAGAGACCTTGGGCAGTTTTAATGGTTGCGATGAGTTGTGTAAGAATTTTATTAAGTGATGTACTTACTGCATTGACATCAATGTTGTCAATAAGAGCAGAGAGGTTATTGGCCAGCGTTTCAATTTCACTCAGAGCCTGATCAATATCTATTGCTTCACCATTTGCAATAGCTGTTTTTAAAGTTTCTAATCTACCATCAAGTTTTATCAGCGCCTCAGAATACGCATTAAGTTTTTGAATTGCGCTATCGAAATTATGATTTCCAGTACTTGCCTGTGCATTTTCTAGAAAGGTGATGAGGTTTTTGATGATATTTTCTTGTTGTTGAATATTATCTTGGAAATTTTGAATAGCAGCTATTTTTTCCTCGGGGCTGAGATGATTATTGCTCAAGGCTGCTCTTATTGCTTTCACATATGAAGAAGTAGAGTGGGCAAAATTTTGCAGAGCTTTCAAAGTTATATCAAGGCTGTTTGTAATGCTCGGCAAGGCGTTTTGGAGCTGAGTTGCACCGTCCAAAGTAGTAGAAGCTAACTCATTAGCTTGGTTGCCAAGTTTACGAATATCTGGCAAGGCAGTTTGGACTTGCTGGATGATGGTTAGGCCTTGTTTGGCTTCTTGAATACCTTCATTCATTGTTTGTTCAACAGAAGCAAAGTCATTGTCAATCATTGCAATCTGTTTCCCGGCATTTTGAATCTCAGGTATTTTTTCTTGCAGTGTCATGATGATGGAAAGCTGGTTTTTGATCATGGGCATACTGTCATCCAGTTGCACAACCTTTTGACCGAGCGCATCAACTTCAGGCAAGTAGTCAATAAAGTCGTTTGCCTTGTCAAGCTTAGCTTTTAAATCAGGCATCTTATTATGTAAGTCAACCACTTGCTGTGTATACTGATCAATTGTGCCTAAATTATCATTGGTTGATAAAATGATACTCTTTATCTTTTGGATGCTGACCATGTTTTTATCAATGTCGTATCCGATATCATTGAAGGTTTTGAGCAGGGTGCTGCTTGCTGTCTTAATGAATTCTTCGGAAATCTGACTTTGTAAAGAAGTCGCACCTTTCGAAGTAATTTTCGGGGCAATGGCATTTATTTTTTCATTGATAGAGTAAACAATTTTAGGCTTATGGATATCCCCGGTGGTAAAGCTGAGCAGATTTTTTGAAAAATCCTCTGGCAGATAGATACCCGCGTAGTATTTGCCAGACTTAACCCCTTTATCTAACTCTTGTTTAGAGTCGACAAATTTCCAGCCGAGCTGCTTATTCTTTTTTAGGTTTTTCAGGACTTCATCACCAATATTGATTGACTTGTCCTGAAATTTTTCTGTTCGGTCATCACTATAAACCGCGATTGGAAGCTGTGAAGTATTCGCATAAGGATCCCAAAGGGCTTTAATATTAAACCAAGCGTATAAAGATGGGATAAACATCAAAGCAAGAACTAAAAAAATTGCTATTGGATTTTTAAAGATACGCTTCCAATCTAGAATAAATAGTTTCCCAGTATTTTTTATATGTTTCACATATTCTCCTCTTTTAGTAAATCTAAGGCAGTTTAAATTCTTGTTATCAGCTGATTAGAGCCATCAACAGTGCGGAAATTTGTTCGGGTGTTTCTTTCCGTTTGCGACGAATCCAAGCTTGAGTTAAACCGAAAATAGCATTGGCATAGTAGGTTGTCATATAGATACTCTCCAATTTGTCTAGTTTTTCCCGCTTAGGATTATGAGGTAAGATAGAACGCGCCAAAATATTTTTCAGTTGGGCCTGCATGAACTGATGGATTTCTTTGCTGCCATTTTCTGAAAATAAAGCAGCATAAATTTCATTATTATCAAGAAACTCATAAGTTTCTAGCATTGTTTTATAAAGATCACCATTGTTTTTTTCGAAAACATATTCGATTGTGTTAAATAAAGTTTTTTGGTACTGATCAATCATGTCGTACTTGTCTTGATAATGCGTATAAAAGCCACTGCGACTGACCTTAGCTACCTTCACAAGTTCAGTTGTTGTGATGTGGTCAAAGGGTTTTTCTTGCAAAAGCTGAGTTATTGCATCACGAAGTCGTGCTTTTGTACGTTCTTTTCTATTCTCCATAACTCCTCCTTTATCTATTGTTAAAACATAAAGAGAACATGCTGTCTATAATAATCAAAGATATTCATTACAAGTCCCATTGAGCTTACGGTATGCAATTATAGCACAAAATGGACGTTGTGTCTATAATTTGGCGTTTTAATTTTCAGCCTTCTGAGCTGAATCAGTACCTCTGATTTTAAGATATGATGCAGATAAAAAACGGTCCAATCCTTAAATTACACGGTTTAAGGATGATTTTTTGCTGAAATATTTTTTTGAGGACATGCCATCTTCCGTACGAGTATATGACTTTTTGACATCTTTTTGTAAACAAAATAGAATAATATTTTAACCGAAAAGTAACAAATTGTTGACAAGTGTAATTTGTTGTGTTAAACTATCATTCAGGTGAGAAAGCGCCTACATTTTGCACAGAGGCAAATCTCACACACCATCGCCTAATAGGTGAACCATTATTATTTGAAGGAGGCCTTATTATGGGACAAATTTCCGTAACGCCTGAAGAACTCAAACAAGAAGCACAAGTTTATATTCGCTCTAAAGATGCGATTGAAGCAGCCATTCAAGAGGTGAATCGCATGAACGACATCATTGCCCAGCAATGGAAAGGGCAAGCCTTTCAGTCTTATTTGGAACAGTACAATCAGCTTTATCAAAACGTTCAAAAATTTGAAGAGTTGCTTGAAAATATCAACCAACAGCTCAATAAATACGCAGATACTGTTGCTGAGCGTGATGCGCAAGATGCGCAAAGCTTTGGCTTCTAAGCATTTTCTTAAGGGCACCTTGTGGCGCCTTTTTATATTGATAGGACTAAAGATGAAATACAACAGAATAGTTTTAATATTTCTTTTCTTGCTTCTGAGTCACCCAGTTTCTGCACAGGCTGATGGTCGTCTGGTCTTGGATACTTCTGTACTTACAAATCAGAAGTCTACAGGAACAGGGACCAGTCGTTTTGAGATTCGGGGGCGGATTTTCTCTGAGGCCTTGAATAAAAGGGTCGAGGCTCAGAAAAAGCAGTCTGAAACGGTCAGTCAAAGCCATAAAAGGATAGATTTCACAAAGACCCATACCGCCCCGCTTTACACCAGGGATTTTAAAGCCCTCAAAAGTGGACTTTTTAAAGATTATACAGGCAGCCAAATTGCTTCGAAAGAACAAGGGAATCACTCTGAAAACCAGGCCCTTTGGCTACTTTTATTTGCGGCCTTACCACTACTGGTCCTGACCTACTTTGTGGCCAAAGGCTTTAGGAGAAAGAGATATGAACAAGCACATCGCGATTAGCTTAGAATGGATGCACAAGCAGGTGGACGTGCTGGTGCCAGGAAACATAACGCCCAATCGCTTGGTAGAACTTTTGACAGAGACATTTGTTGCAAGAGGTCAAGTCTTGCCTGAAAAGTGGCACTTTAGGGTCAAGGGAAAACCCCTACCTCTGTCGTCTGGCCGAACCTTGGAAGAATTGCAAGTAAGCACTGGAGATATTTTCCAGATTATAGCAGGAGAAAATTATGAAATGTTTTGACGGACAAACGACATTAGAATTCGACACAAGCCAAAGCACTTGGCGCATCTTTTTTACAGGGGCACAAGTGGCTCCCATTGATTTAGACTTCATCCAGCAGAAGGTTCAACTTGAGAAATCTCAGGATGAACGTTTTGCTTACAGTGTAAACTATCAAGTCCCGGCATCTACACAGACTCTAAGTGCACTTATCAAGGATACGCAAGAGGAATTAAGTCGTCTGGCTCTTGCTATAAACTTGAGAGAACTCACAGGTGAGTGGGCGGAGTTTCAGGTTCCTTTTGTGCACCCAGAAAATATTATCCTCAAAGACGGCCATTTAAGCTTTGTACATAAGGGGTTTGAAAGCAGTCTTGCGCCAATGGCAAATGATACAGGACTTTTTCTCACACAGTATAAGGCTTTGGTTTTTGCGGTGCTGTACCCTAAAACTTCATTTGAAGCCTTTTTAGGGGCTGAAAACAGTCTGAAAGACAAGTTTTCAGCCGCCCTTGCTCGCAGTGAACACATTGAAGACATTCAAAACATCCTTCAAGCACGATACAAGAAGGTGCAGACCACCGAAGCGCAAAGTCTGACCAAGGTCTCCAAAGTCCGTTATGGCATCTTCAAATATGGTGGCTCTTTAGCCTTGCTTGCGGCTCTTGTTCTTGCGTTCATCACTTATATTGATAAAACAACGACTTTGCCTAAGGCGGAAGCAGTGCAAAGTGCCCAGGCCAGCTTTATTACCCAGCATTATGATCAAGCACTTCTAGCGCTTGAAAAATATGAGCCCCAGGACTTATCAAAGGAGGCAAGATTCGTTTTAGCTGCTGCCTCAGTTAACCTGGCCCACTTGACCACGGCGCAAAAGACAGCGGTCCTGAACACGATTGCGCCAAGTACAGATGATAATACATTGGACTTCTGGATCTACCAAGGACGTGGTGCCTTTGAAAAGTCTCTGGATTTGGCAAAAAATATCGGGGATAACCAGTTGACCCTCCTTGCCTATACGGACCTTTATGAGGCCACAAAGCTTGACAAGAAAATGAAGGGGACAGAAAAGCAAAAACGCTTGGAAGACTACGAGAAGCAAATTCAAGAATTAAGCAAGGCATTGGAGTAAACAGATGAAAGATTTATTTGACACAGCTCCCCAGACTCAGAAGAATCAGAACTTTTTGGATGAAGGGGCGCATCCAGAAGCCCTCCTTTATGCGGTCTATGTTCTTAAAACGCGACTTGAGCGACTGACCCTCAGCCAGTCGCATCTCTACGACAGCTATGAGGAGGTAGCGGTTGGTCTCATGGGAGAGGAGCTGATGATTGGCGGTTCGCGTGCAGCGCATGGCCGATTTCAACTTGAAAATGATGCGAGAGAATTTTTCGTTTTGGATGCCAGACAGCTGCATACACACTTTTTACGCTTGGACAAAGGGGATTTTATCATCAGTAATACGCACAGAAATTGTGCGATTCAGACCCAAGATGCCTCAACCATCGTCATTGATCATCGAGATTCTAAAAACCCTCAGGTCTTGCTTAAGCCAGAAGGGGATTTCCTCTATTTCAAAAACCAAAAAGTTACTCACCCTATAGGTTTCAAGTGGGAGGTGGGAGATCAGTTGCTCACCCCTGAGCTGATGATTGAGCGCAGACCTGCACAGTGGAAAGTGACGGTCTTTACAGATAAGGTCATTTTTAAACCGCAAAATTTCCTAGAGGTGCGTAGAAAACTGGAAAAACCACAAGATTTTCCAGAATATCGCCGTTCTCCCCGCTTGAACCTTGAAGTCCCAGAAGACAAGTTTTCTTATCAAAAGATGGATGCAGCAGAAGAAAGCACAAAAAACGGCTTAGTCAAAACGATTTTGGCCCCCTTGATTACTCTGGGTGGGATGGCTGGTGTTTCGGTGATGACGGGCTCAAACCCTGCCATGCTTTTAGCTACAGGTCTTACAGCTGCCATGACCGGGGTCTTTACCGTTACTCAGTATCGGACAGATAAGAAAGAGCAGAAGGCTAGAGCAGCTGAGCGCGAGGCAAACTATCAGTCCTATGTGACCAAGACAACGAGCGAAATCGCCCGCAAACACCGCAAGGAAAATCAAGTCCTCCATTACCAGCAACCCAGCCCCACTCAACTTTTAGACAAGATTGAGCAGTATGATGCCAGACTTTACGAGCGTATGGTCAATCATAAGGATTTCCTGCAGGTATCTCTTGGTACAGGGACACGCCTGTCTCGTCTTAAGGTGAGTTCAGATTATACCCCACGTGATGAGGACGAATGGGCCAAGCATGTCAAGGGCTTAGTGACACACTTTAGCCAACAAAAAGAAGTGCCCATCCCCTTAGACTTGTACAGGCAAAGTCTGGGTCTTGTGGGGAATTATGAGGACTTAAAAAGAACCGTATCGCATCTGCTCTTACAAATGGCTTTCTTTCATTCTTACCGTGATGTGAATTTCATCAGTCTAGTGCCAGAAAGCGACTATGAAGGTTATTGGAAGCAATGGCGCTTTGTGCCTCACTTCAAGATGGCAGCCATCAACACACGGGGGATGGTCCACAATGCTAAATCTCGTGATATGATTCTCTCAAGTTTCTATCAACTTTTGAAGGTCCGAAAACAAGAGCTGGAAGCGGCAGGTCGCGAGAAACCGACCTTTCTCCCGCACTTTGTCTTCACAGTCTTTGAGGATGCCTATCTGGCTGGTCACGGGCTCAACGCATTCTTGGCTGAGGATATGAGTGATTTGGGGGTCACAGTTATTTGGTCCAAGGAAGATAAAAAACTTCTGCCAGAAACAGTGACAGCCTTGGTTGAAATCAAAAATCAGACGGCTGGCATTTTGGTTCAAAGCAATGGGAAAATCATGGAACAGCTCTTCAAACCTTATCCAGAAGTAGAGGATAAGGAAGGCTACGAGATTCTGCTTCGCCAGCTGGGCGCTTTGACTCATATGGAAGTAGAGAAAAATGCCATTCCGGAGCGCTTGTCCTTGTTAGAACAGTACATGGTTGAGCGCACAGAGGAGTTGAATATCTCAGAGCGCTGGGCTCAAGCGCAGCCCAATAAGTCCATTCAATCGATGATTGGTTGGAAGGGAGCTCGCGAGCCTTCTTACTGGGACTTACACGAACAAGTCCATGGTCCACACGCCATCGTGGGTGGAACATCGGGCTCTGGAAAATCAGAGTTCTTGACCACCTACTTGATGGGGCTGGCCATTAACTTCAGTCCGGAAGATATTGGCATGCTTATCATCGACTGGAAGGGCGGCGGGATTGCCCATACACTGTCTGACCTGCCTCACTTCATGGGTGCTATCACTAATCTGGACGGGGCAGGAACAGCTCGGGCTTTGGCTTCTATCAATGCCGAGCTGAAAAAACGTCAAGCCCTCTTCAACACCTATGGCGTGAATAATATCAACGGCTACATGAAGCTCTACCGTGAACGCCATCATCCGCGGGAAGGCGTGCTTTATCCAAGAGAAGCCCTGCCGCATCTGATCTTGGTTTCGGATGAATTTGCCGAACTGAAAGAAAATGTGCCAGAGTTCTTGACCGAGCTGACCTCTGTGGCTCGTATCGGTCGCTCACTGGGTGTCCATCTTATCCTTGCGACACAGAAACCAGACGGTGTGGTCAATGACCAGATCGATGCCAACTCCAAGTCCAAAGTAGCCCTTAAGATGTCTGATGAGAACAACTCCAGAGCCTTGATAAAAACTGTGGATGCGGCCCATATCAGCACAGCGGGTCGCGGTTATCTGCGTGTGGGTGAGTCTGAGCTTTACGAACTGTTCCAGTCGGGATATGGTGGGGTGGCTTACACTCCTGGTGGAGCTGAGGAAGAGATTAAAGACGAACGGATTTATGCCATCAACGAGTTGGGGCAGGCTGAGCTGCTTTATGATCCGCGAGAGGAAGTGGTGGATCAAGAGAAGGAGAAAGAAGAGCCAGAAAGCCAGCTGAGTGCGGTTATCAAGAGCATTAAGGCTGTCTTTGAGGCTTCTGACTATCAAAAACCCCAGCAGCCTTGGCTGCCTAATCTGCCCGAGAAGATAGCGACACCCATGGTTAAAGTGGGCAATGAAAGAAGGCTCAAGATTCCTCTGGGTCTATTGGATATCCCAAGTGCCCAAAGGCAAGACGTGTACAACTTTGACTTGGACGAGCACTCACACACGGTGATTTTTTCAAGCCCTGGCTTTGGGAAATCGACCACATTACAAACCCTTGTGATGAACTTGGCAAGACAAAACACGCCAGAGCACCTCCACTTCAACCTTCTAGACTTTGGGACAAATGGCTTATTGCCACTTAAAAATCTGCCGCATGTGGCAGATATGGTCATGCTTGAAGAGGAGGAGAAATTATCCAAAATGCTGGGTAGGATCTCGTCTGCCCTTGTGACTCGCAAAGCCCTTTTCAAGGCGGAAGGTGTAGCCAACCTCACGCAGTACGAAAGCAAAACGAAGGAGCAACTGCCCATCCTCGTCAATGTCCTTGATGCTTATGACAACTTAACCCCACAAGACAAGCGCAAGGATGCCATCGATGAGCTGCTTATGCAGGTCTTGCGTGAAGGTCAAGCTCTGGGTATTTATCTTGTGCTTACAGCTGGACGTTATAACGGTATCCGGATGAATATGATGGCTAATATCCAAACTAAACTTGCCCTCTTCCTCGATGAAGATTCAGACCTTGGCAGTATCATTGGCCGTGAGAAACTGGAACAAGTAGAAGTTCAGGGACGCGGGCAAGTTAAGCTGGAACAGGCTTTATCTGTGCAGATTTATCTGCCTGCTCAGGCAGAAAATGAGGCACAACTCTTGGAAATGCTTGAGCATGAGATTAAGCTCATGGATGAAGCGTGGACGGGAGTGAGGCCGGAGAGGATTCCGATGGTAGGAGAACATGTTGACTTTGAACAATTTGAGACTTTTGACAAAGAGAAGTTTTATTTAGGCTTAAATAAGAGTGATGCTCAGCCTGTAACTTTTGAGCTTTTCAAAGGTCAACCCTTAACACTCTTGTCTTCAAATAAAAAGCAAACCTTATTCCTTGGAGAATTCATTGCGGAACAACTTGCGGATTTTGAAGGGGATATTATAAAAATTGATTTTATCGGTAATTTGACCGATGTGCCAAGTTCGCTTGCCATTGGTAAAGAAGAAATTACGAAACAGAGTGTTGATGTTCGAGAAGCATTGGGAGCTTTAACGATATCACAAAAAGAAGAACAAAGAATCGTAATACTGAATGGCCTCTCACAAATTTTGGCTAAACTTCAAGTTACAGCAGAAGCCTTTATTGAGCTTTTAGAGGAGACGAATGAAAATACCCAATATATTCTTTTAGACTTATTCAATAACATTGGTAGTCCTATGAATCTCATGACAAAGGCTATAAAGGAAAATCTACAACATATCCTTTTTGCAGGAGATATGCAAAGTCAAGCTCTGGTAGATTTGAGCATGGAGGAACGTAAGCGAAAATTTGCCTTACAAGAAATGTTCTACCTCAATGATGAAAGTCTAAATATGTTGGTATTGCCAAGGAAAGGAGGTGGAGAAGATGAGTGAACTGCCTCGATTAATTCCCTTAGGTTCAGCAGTTAGGTTGAAAAATGAAGAAGAGGATACGAAAGTTTATGTTGTGATTGGACGCGCTTTTATGGATGCCCAGACATCAGGCTATCAAACAGTTGCCTATCCTCATGGTTATGGTGAGAAATATCGTATTCATGTTTTTAGGGAACAAGAGCTGGAAGTGGTTTTGGAAGGCTACAGTAGTGATAAAGAAGAAGCAGCCTTTATTCAAGAGCGTTTAGCAGAGATGAAAGAACGCCAGAAAAATCCTCCATCTCAGAGCACTTCACATGAAACAGAAGAGAGACAAGAAAAGACTTTAAGCCATGAAGAACGACTTAAAGAAGACCCTTTTTATAAATTTAGGAAAGTAGAGGAGAAATAATGGCAGAATTTAAATCAAGTACAGGAGCGGCTTCTAGAGCTGTTGGCGGTTTTCAGAAAATAAGTTTTTCCCCAGCCCAAGCAAAAGTCAACCGCAGTACAGCTAGGAGTATGAGGAATGGGAAAAAACTTTCGGATAATGTTTATAAAAGCGTTGCGGGCCTCAATAAAAAAATGCTTGAATTAGCAAAAGCTATCCCCGCTTATGCCCAAAAAGTAGAAGCAGATGACCTAAAGGATTCACAGATGATTATGAAAGTTCTTCCGCCTAACTTTGGCTCCTCAAAATCATCATCTATTTTTTAGGAGGACTTGTGATGAGTGAAAAAAAGGTAGAACTTTCTCGAAGTATACAGTCTAAGGAAGAAGAAATTCAAGATTTTAATCGCATCAAGCAGGGATTTTTGGAAGTGGTCTCAGACTTTTCAAGAACAGTCAAGCAAACACAAGAAATCTTGATGGAGAACCATGAAGCCGGGACAGACTCAGACGATTTTGAAGCCAAACAGGCATTTGAAAATGAACAACTCTTCTTCCAAGAAACAATAAAGAAAACGCGAATGTTAGAGGCAGACTTAGAAGAGGAGAGTCAGAAACATCTCCACCAACTTCAAAAAGACTTGGACGATTTGGAAGGACAAAAGCGAAAGGAAGAAACAAATGGGCGCTAAATATCTGGTGAGTGAATCTTCATCATTGATGAGAGCCATGGAGACAACTTAAGGCAAAGTCAAAAGGTTGCGGATACTTTGAAAAGAGCCACACGTCAGTTGACGTCCTCGCTCCAAAGTGGTGACTTGAAAGGCAAAGCTTATGGCTCTGCCAAAAACTATGTGTTGAATGTCTTAAATCCTCTTATGAACAAAGCCAGTGAAGGCATTTCAGATGGCTTAGCCGACTTGGCTACATATAAGTATGAAGACAGCCAAATTGCTCATTATGGGAATATTGATGTGGCTCAACTTCAAGCAGAGAAGCAGACCAAGGAGGAAGCCAGACGAAGAGTTGTCAGCCAGAGAGAAAGTTTGCAAACTTCCCCGCTCTCGATACTTGCGACCTTGTCTCCGGTTGCTTATAGTGGCGCAATTTTTGCCATGAATACTTTTGAGCACCAGATGACTGACAGTATCAAGGATATAGATGAGAAGTTACTGGCTTTTGAAAGCTTTGAGAGTAATACGAATGCTTTGTTTCAGGATACAAACGCAGTATTTGAAGCTCTTCAAAGAGCGGTCAATGCCCTTAATAGCATCAAGATAAGCGGTTCAGGAGCAGGACTTAGCTTGTCTATGCCGAGTGGTATGGGTGGTTTGGTAAGTAAGATGACGAACAGTAAGCTTGGGGCTGGGGATAAGGATTCAAGCTATGTGTCGCTTCCTTCGAAATATCAAGACGAAATTGAGAAGATAAAAAACAGTAACTTGTCCGCAACGCAGAAAGCGGATAAAATAGCTGCAATCTATGAGAATTACCTCTATTCTCTTGCGCCTAGTGCTTTTGATAAGTATGATGAAATGAGAAGCAAGTTTTCTGAGGCAAAATCTGTTGGAAGAATTAAAGCAGAAGAAGAGCTTAACAAAGAATTGCAAAAATTACCTATTGATATTCGGCAAATTGCACGTTTTCTTGGAGATGATGTCATTAGTATTTCAAGTCAAAGTGGCTTTGACTATGTCCAGTTCTATAATATGGTTCAGACCAAGCAACCCTTGGATTTGAAAAATAGAGAATTTGGTCAAGGGCATTATTCTATTTGGTCCAGAGGTTGGAATGGCAATGAGACCCCAGATTTTCTAGGTAATTACTTATATGGTTACTATGGACAAGGAGTTTTTATAGTCGGTGGAGAATCTTTGAAAATAGCTGGAGGAGTTGCTCAGATATGGAGTGATAAAAACAGTAAACCTTGGAAAATTATAGGGTATCACGTAGGTTTTAATATTTCATTAAAAGGTGGTTTACTTATTTGGAAAATGACGAACTATGGAGATAATCCAGATGACGGAAGATATATTCAAGAAGGAATAGATGACTATGAAAAATATCACTAAAAAACAGTGGATTATTGGTTCAATAGCATTTATCCTAATTTCATTTGCAGTACTCGTTTTTGTTTTAAGAGATTATCTAGCTGTGCATTTTCCCAATGAAGAACGCGTAAGAACGACTTAGAAGGACAAAAGCGAAAGGAAGAAGCAAATGTGCGCTAAATATCTGGTGAGTGAATCTTCATCATTGATGAGAGCCATGGAGACAACTTAAGGCAAAGTCAAAAGGTTGCGGATACTTTGAAAAGAGCCACACGTCAGTTGACGTCCTCGCTCCAAAGTGGTGACTTGAAAGGCAAAGCTTATGGCTCTGCCAAAAACTATGTGTTGAATGTCTTAAATCCTCTTATGAACAAAGCCAGTGAAGGCATTTCAGATGGCTTAGCCGACTTGGCTACATACAAGTATGAAGACAGTCAAATTGCTCATTATGGGAATATTGATGTCGCTCAACTTCAAGCAGAAAAGCAGACTAAAGAGGAAGCCAGAAGAAGAGTTGTCAGTCAGAGAGAAAGCTTGCAAACTTTCCCGCTCTCGATGCTTGCGACCTTGTCTCCGGTTGCTTATGGTGGCGCAATTTTTGCCATGAATGCTTTTGAGCACCAGATGACTGACAGTATCAAGGATATAGATGAAAAGCTCTTGGCTTTTGAAAGCTTTGAGAGTAATACGAATGCTTTGTTTCAGGATACAAACGCAGTATTTGAAGCTCTTCAAAGAGCGGTCAATGCCCTTAATAGCATCAAGATAAGTGGTTCAGGAGCAGGACTTAGCTTGTCTATTCCGAGTGGTATGGGTGGTTTGGTAAGTAAGATGACGAACAGTAAGCTTGGGGCTGGGGATAAGGATTCAGGTTACAATAAGCTATCAGCAGAAGAGCAGGCAGAAATAGCTAATATGAGCGAAGGAACAAGGACAGAACTGGATAGGATTGTCCAAGCTACAGGCATGACTATATCAGAAGTAATTGCCTTGTATGCTAATGCTCAAAAAGCAAATGCTTTGAAAGCTGGAGACTCCATTAAGAATGTTTGGGATTTTATTGTTGGAGAATTTGCAAAAATTTCCCATGATAAAACAATTTCGGATAGCGATATATTAGAAATCATATCTGTTGATTATGAGTATGCTGGTACGAGTTTTACAACTCAATATGTTGTGAACAAAACAACTAATAATTTAGTTAAAATAATTAATGGTAATGGAAACATGTCTGGATTATTTCAATATTTAGGGAGTAATGAGGGGGCTAATATAGGGATTGATATGATTCCTAAGGAAAGATAGTGAAATAAAATATCATGGCACCAATACTGCTACAGGAGTATTGAGCAATATTTCCGAGGCTCTGAATATGGCTAAATCAATAAATTCTACCACTGTGGAGTTAACAGGTAAAGAATATTTGGATAAAGAAGCCAAAGAAAAAGAAAAGAAACGTGATGAAGAAGTAATAAAGGCGCAACAAAAGATATCAGAAGGGAACCCAGCTTATTCGGGGTATTAGGGAAACATGCTAACAGACAGACAAAATAAATTTTTGATAAGAATCAGCAAATTATCTGAGGATACAATGGAGATTTCTAAGAAGGAAAGAAAGTATTTACTGAGATGCAAAAAAAATATTTTAAGTGCTAATATGAAATTTTCAGATTGTATCAACTCGCTAAACTTATCATTGAGCGCGCTAGATAAATTAACTCCAAAAGTACAAAAATTGAGTGAAGAGTTAATTGAAGTTTACGGTCAACCAGACTATAGAGAACTGTCAAATATTGGAAAAAAAGTATCTTATAAATTGATAGGTTTTCGATGAGTCTAGATAAAAAACATATCATCTCATTATCAATAAAACATATACTGAATCACAACTCATTTGTTCTAAAAGAAAGAGTAGAAAATGAAAAATATCATACAAGAGGAAGACAGCTTAACCGTTAAAGGAAATGCAAAGGGCTCTGTACTGACAGCCTTTGCCATAATCTGTTTGATTGTTCTTCCTTACATGTATACTACACTATTGGAGGAACTCTGGTATTAAGTTTAACCATTGTTTTAGCAGTAATATTGTTGCTTTTAAGTGGTCTCAAGATGATCAAAGACAGAAAAAAACTTTACTTGAAACTGGATAAGAAAACACTCATTGTTTATCCTTATGGAAGTGAAAAACAAAGCTATATAGTCCCTGTAGAACGCATCCTCTATCTCACCACAAAGGACTTTCGCAAGAGTACGAACAATTCAATCTTTACTCTTGTCTTGACCGCTGAAAATAAACCAGAAGTTCAATGGATTAACGAAGATTGGGTACAAACTCTGAATAAACATGAAATCAAGTTGGATTATCTCCCTGTAAAAAAGAAGGATTTTCCTCAGTTTGTTGAAATTCTAGAAAAAAGTTACGCACTCTCTTATAGGAAAAATGGATAAAAATTTCCCTGACAATTTCAAAAAAATTTGAACACACTGGAAGGCGAAGATGAAAGGAAAAAACGAGTGGCTGGCAGCTATGGAACGGATATCTCTTCCCTATTCCTATATCAACGATGCAGCCCTTAGGAAGTTAAAAAATGGTTCATAAAAAAATAAATTCAGTATTTAAGCGCATAGAAATCATGAGTTTGGTCCTGTTTTCAGTTGCGCTCTTGCTCTTGACTGGACTTTTCGTTTTCATGACGGTCACAAGAGAGGAGAAGCAGGAAAACCTGGCTAAACCCACCATTGCTTTGGTCAATGAAGACGAGTCAGGCAGTTTTAACAAGAGGGCTTATACTTTTGGCAAGGACTTTGTCAACCGGGTGTCACGCGATACAGCCTACAACTGGCAGGTGGTGTCACGCTCGGTAGCTGACCGAGCTTATAGTGAACATTCGGTAGATGCAGTAATCTATATCCCACAGTCCTTTTCAAAGAATATACTGACCTTGCAAGCCATGACACCAACGAAGGCGCGGATGGATTATAAGGTACAGACCGATCATTCTGCCCTCAATAGACAGACCTTGCAAAATAAAGTTTCTGAGGTTTTAGGGGATTTCAATCGCTCCATTGTCAAGATGTACTATGCCTCAGTAGCCGGAAATATTGCTGAGGCTCAGAATAATATGAATGGTGTGGTGGATCATCAAACACAAATCTTGGGCGTCTTGTCTGGAACAATACTGCCTGATTTCACGCAAACTCACCAAGGTTATGACTCGGTTTTGAGCTTTTCTAACATGCTCCAAGGTCAGAACTCCTCATGGATAAGTAGTCAAAATGCCTTTACAGAGTCAACGAAAGCCGGTCTAAAAGCGACATCTGAGGCCTTAAGCAGGCAAGAAAAACCTCTGGCTGATTATTTTGAAAGCCAAAAAGAGATTCTGTATACCAATATCTACAATGGCAATCAAGCTTTGACTCATCAAGGTGCGCAGGATAAGAAGTTTTATGATGATAACTTTGACAGTTATATCTATCAATTATCTAAGGGAGACACCGCCACTTGGCGGGGATTCGCCGGTCTATCTTCTGTGGATGGTAATGGGGATTTGGATCAGTTTAACCACCGTGAATCAGAGTACAAAGACTTGGCAGACAAGTATAATAAGGCCATCGCAGTGACCAAAGCCGACTTTGAAACACAACTTCAAAACATGGGCGCTTCAAGAACGGAACTATTGACACTTGAAAGTAAGTTACTCCAAGAATACTTTGCCCTCCACCAAGACATCAGTCTTGAAAATTTTGATTTACCTCATAATAGCTTTAAAAAATCAGACAGCAAATTAGCCTTGGCGAAGAAAATTGGTGAAACTTTTGACCATAATGACATTTTGAAAGATGGACCAATAAAGGATTATCAAGATAAAATTCTCTCGCTCTTGCGGCACCTTCCTCATAACCAAGAAGCAGTCACGTCTCTTTTTGACCACTTGGAGAAAAATACTGATTTTGATCGACAGGGTTACGACAATAAGCTCAAGCTTATCGCAGAATATAGCCAAGCCCTTAATCATGATGAAAATCAAGAAAATAACATTGGAGAGACTCCTGATTTAGACCTTATATTTCCCGAAGAAGTGACCCAACAAACCGTGAAGAAAACACTTCGTATCAAAGTTCCTGCGGATGCCGTTTACACAGTAAAGGCAGAGTTAAATGGCCAACCACTTGTTCCAAACGAGGGCTTCCCTACTTTTAGTCCAAAACCGCTTTATACCAGTTTTAAGGCTGAGCAAGCTTCTGGGCATAAAGGGAGCTATCATATTTACAACAAGCAGGACTATAAGGGAGAAGAACCACAGATTACAGCTCCTGAAGTCGATACGAATCCTCCAATGATACCTCAACCCCGTGCCTCTGTCACATTGCCTGCGGATATTACTAAACCTGCTATTCCCGCTCTCGATACTGTTGTCAGCTTTGAATACAGCATTGACTTAGGAAAATCTGAAGAAGCATACTTTGATTTTATTGTGACAAATGATGAGGAAGAAAACAAAGTTGTTTTTGAGCAGTCAGAGCATCTGATATTAATGCCTCGTGATGTGACACAGGAGTACATCGGTTCAAAAGGATTTGGACCTATATCCAACTACCTCAGTAAGCTGGATACGATAAGTCAGCTTTTGCTTTTCCTTTATGGGCGACCGGATGAAGAGCTTGAAGAGTATGCCAAAAATCCACCGGCAAACTTTTTTGAAGAAGACACGTCAGTTTATAAGTCTTATGGCGCAATCTATCCCGCACTTATCCTCGATTATCTGGATGAAAGTGGAGAGGAAGTGGGTAATTATTATGATGTGGGCAGAAATAATATCACAAGTATCATCACTCAAATCAAAGCCATATCAGCCGTCATGTACAACATTCAAAAAGACCATGAACGCTTGAATCAGGTTAATGTACCCGTAGATTATTTCAGTCAAAGCAAGGAGGAATTAAATAATTGGTACAGTCAAGCCATGACGCTTATTGATGGTTCAACGGACATCTGGCAAGCCAAGCAATCAGACCTTGTTCAGCTCAAAGCCGAAAAATGGGCAGGTCAAGCGCAAGGAAAGGCAGAACTTTATGGCGATGAAGCGGCCAATGCAAACCTGTATGCATCAATTTCTCGTCTGATTAAAAGTTCGAGTGAGACAGCGGATAAAACTTTTGAAAGTGCGCAGACTATTAAGGATAACAAGCAAGACTTTGAGGACCTGATGGCGCAAGTAGACAAGACCAAACACGATGCGGAGAAGACTATGGCTGATACAGATCAGACCATTAAAGTTGGGTCCGGTGCGCTTGCCTCAAGCCAAGCTTATAAGGAGCAGTTTGGGACTGTGTTCAAGAACACACGTACCGAAGGCAATGATAAAGAAGGGATATTTGACTTCTTTGCACAACCTATCCAAGCTGAGGATACTACACCACAAGTCTCTGCCATGACTGTAAGTTACTTTGACTGGCGCTGGGTCATAGTTTTTGGGGCTGGTTTGATATTTGGATTGATAAGTATGCTTGTATTCAATTTGAGGCGTAGAAAAAAAGAAGGATAATAGAGTTTAGGTGTTCTTCAGATAGAAGCTGATGGTTATAGGTAGACCGCGACTGCTATCGAGAGTATGTGGCATATCTAGACTCCTGACAAAGAACTCTAATCAGAGCAAGTACTCATTGATTTTATTTACAGATATTGTGAGATGATTTTAGAAAATTGATTATATCAGAAACAGCACAAAACGTGAAAGTTATCAGGCTAGTGTATTGAAAAGAGTTCCTCTTTTTTCGCGGTTAATGGCGGACAGAAGGTGGGAACATTGATTATCTTTTGGCTTATAGTCAGCAGCTTCATTAGGCTTATGAGGTCTATCAAAGCGCTTTGGACACCTTTCAAACAAGTCTGTTTCTGACTTTTTTCAAGTTATTAAAAGCATGCCTGAAAGTTTGTCTGAGGACTTCAAAAAGAGCTGTCGCTATCTGCTTAAACATGAGCAGATTATTTCACGAGGTCTCCCCCTATTCCAACAGCTCACTTGAAGCTAAGAACAATTTTTGTAAACTCACTAAGCGCATTGCCTTTGGCTTTGGGCTTTTTGACCACCTCAGAAAATGCAACTAAAAAAAGCTAGAGCTGGTATTTTTGTTTGAAGGGTATCTTATTCAATGGCATATCGAAACATTCGATTATTCAAGAGAATTTTTTAAAGCTTTAATCTCCACCATAAGAATTTTAGCGGTATCGAATGCTTCACTGAATTCAAAAATTTTCTGGCATTGTTGCATTTTTTCTAAAGCAGCAGTTTTATCACCAAATGCAAACTCAAAATGAGCTTTTTGATAGATAAATCGAATTTTTTCGTACAAATCGTACTCAGAGATGCCACTATTTTCCAAATGGGTAATTAGGCCAAGTGCAAGATTTTCTTGCTTTTGGCTGATAAACAAATCAAGTATGTTTAAGCTGGCTTTGTATGTCATTTTACACACTGATGGGTTATTTAATCCTCTTTGCTTAGGGTCTATCATTTTATAAGTGAGTTGAGAAAGGGTACCTAAATCTAATGCTTTCCCACTATGTCCAAGCAGACGTATTTCAAGCTCTCCCCATTCCTTAGTATTTGAAAGATGATTTTTTATAAATTGAATATCATTTTTTGAAACATCATAATCTTCATCAATTAAACTGAGTAATGCTTCAACGCTTATTTTTTCAAGCAAAAGATTTTTCTTATTGGGAATGTTCTCGCTGATTTTTTTATTATATTGGTCAATTAAATTTTTAAGTTGAACAGGATTTTGTGACAGAAAGGCCTCTTGTTTAGTGGAAAGATAATCCTTATTTTCCCGTACTGTAAGGTGATACACATATTGAAATTCAGATAAGGAGACAAAAATATTATCAAGCAAGGCTAGAAAAATATCTGTTGTCACCATGCTTTTGTTAAGCTCGAAGTTAGAAAGTTGAGTGATAGAAAGTGTGTTAGAGGCTGCTTCTTTTTGAGTGAAGCCTTTTGCAATTCTGAAATCATGATAAATTTTTCCAAGAGGTGAATTTTTAGGCATTGGCGCTCCTTTGTTTCAACTATATTTGAAGTGAGACAATCTCTTAATCATTGCACGGAAGCCACATATAGCAGAATTTCATAAGACTTTACTGTAAAAAATAAATGCAAATATATTTTAGAAAATAGCTAAGGTTCAAGAAATCGCATATGTAGAATGAATTGTATAATATAATTATGGAATGGAGTAATAAATACGCACAGTAAATAAGAGGAAAAAAGATTTCAGAAGTACAGACTAACCAAAAAATTAACCAAGCAGCAAAAGAAGTATATGTGCGAATAAAATTTATAAAATAAAGGGTTGCTGAGCTTTAACTGTTTAGCAATTTTTTACTTTGTACATTTTTTTAGAGTTAGTCCATGATAAGCTGTTTGTTTGATTCTGAGTTTCTTAAATTTATTGACAGTATAGAAAATAGGATGATAAAATAAGAGTGTGATAAAAAGAACAATCTTTTTGTCGTAATGTAATCTTCTATTTTGGAGAGGTATAGATATGGATACGAAAAAGAATGCCTTAGTATCAATGGGGATTTTGTTTGCTGCAATTCTTCTTATTATTCTAAGTATTGTAGGGAAATTTTATATGGATCAGAAACAGTTTCATAATGAAATGGTGAAGGTGGTGAAGAGTGAGGAAGCCAAAAAGGAGATAGAGCTGGGGCTAAAGAATTTAGATCCAAAGGCTTTAACACCAGAAGGAATAATTAAATCTTATGAAATTGATTATGGAAGTATAGAACATAATCCTATGGGAGCTATTATGTTTGATGTGATTATTAATGAAGATGACGAATTCGTTGCTAATTTTGATTTGAATAAGTATTCTAATCAATTAGAGGTTGGAGGTATAGTTTTGTCAGAAAAATTATCAGATTTAATTCATGGGAGAACAGGGAACTAATTTTATGGATAAATAAAGAGCTGCTTTAGGAAGAATAAGGAAGAAAGGAGAAAAGAGGGGTTTCTATCCAGAACCAATCACAATTTATTGTGCAAGACTGCCGATATAGTCCGTGATAAACTATTTATTTGATTTTGAAAACTTTAGATTTATTGACAGTATAGAAAATAGAATGATAAAATAAGAGTGTGAGGAAATAAACAATCTTTTGTTTTACATGGAATACTTGTACTTCAGAAATAGGGAAATAAATTTTTAGAAGGATGCAGGAATGAAAAAAAGTATTTTAATCTCAGTCGGTATTTTGACTGCTATAGCTCTTGCTTTAGGTATCGGAGGAAAAAAATATATGAACGCTCAAACACATGAGAAGAATTTAGAAAATCAAAGACAAGCGGCATTGTCGTTAAAGAAAAAAGAGCCTCATGCGACTAAGGTGGTGTTCACAAGTGAAGGCTCTCACCCAGGAGTAGGGATTCCTTGGACTGTAGGAGCGGAAGTAACTATGGGTGGAGAGATTTATAATATGTCGCTTGAAGCTGAGGGAGATTATTCAATTAATTTGGGTAAAGATGAAAATAATTATAAATCAGATAAGTTAGAAGAAATAAAAAGTAGAAAAGTTGTAGAACATCACCTAGAAGTGGTTTATAGCAATGGAGAAACTGAGGTTATCGAATGAAAATTACTCCTAAAAATTATCAAGAAATAGCCAAGAGAGCATATAGTGTAGATTCTAAGTATAAAGATGGAGAAATAACTCGTACAGGAGATAAACTTATTCTGAGCAATGGCACTCAATGGAAAGTCCTAAAAGCAAGAGAAAATAACTTGAATGGCTTTCAAGGCATGGCAGTTGCACCAATTGTAAATAGAGAAGTTGATACAAGTCAAGTTGTTATTGCTTATGCTGGAACAAGCCCTTCGGATTGGAGAGACTTAGCTGTTGATGGGGCGAATGTCATGGGTTCAATCGGAGGTTTACAGCTTGCTTCTGCTAACAGTTTTGCAAAGGAGGTCGCAAAAGCTTATCCCTATTCTGATATTTCGACAACAGGGCATTCTTTAGGTGCTTTTCTTGCTCTAGCGCAGGGGGCAGAACATCATTGGCAGTCTGTGAGTTTTAACGGTCCAGATCCTTACAACATGCTCTCCTCGCAAGCCACACAATGGGTTAAAGAAAATCCAGGAATGTTGACAAATTTTCTTAATCAAGCAGATTTAGTCGGTTATGGTGGAGATATTATTGCTCGTTTTAAAAATGGAAAATTATTTTGGAGTGCTTTAGGGGTAAAAATAAACACAACAGGCTCAGAAGTTGTGCTTAATTATGGATTTAAAGGAATAAACCCCTTAGACTATCATGATATTCATATGTGGCAATTTGATGAAGAGGGTAATCTTTTAGACGGAAAGGGTAAGAGATATGGCATACCAGAACAAGCCGTTTTTAATTCTAAGATGAATATATTGTCAAACTCTTTCAAAAAACAAATGAAAACTCTGGAGGATTTAAAAAAACGTTTAGCAGCAAGTGGTGGAGCTTTATCGTCTGCCGAGAAAATATATTTAGACTCTGCCCAAGCTCTAGCTGTTGTTTCTACTGCTGGGACTGAGTTTAACTTGGCTTTGAGTAAAGTTATGAAACTTTATCAAGACGGAGTCAAACAAGCAGAGGAACACTGGCAAGAAACACTATCTGAAGCAATGAGTATAGGCAATGGGTTGGATAAATGGGAAGTTTATGAAGCTCTTGAAGAGGTAGGTTTCACTCATGAAGCTATTGTGGCCTTTCCTACACAACTCTACCAACATAAAATCCGTCAAGTGCAACAAATGAGTGAGAAGTTTAAGAGTCTGGAGCGTGAGATTAAGGACAAAATCTCGGAGATAGTATCTCGAGATCAGGAACTAGCGCAACAATTAAAGTCCTCATAGTTAAGTGATAGAGAAATAAAATTTATAAAATAAAGGATTGCTAAATAGCCTAGCAATCTTTTACTTTGTAGACTTTTGTAAAATTAGTATATAGAGTCACTGTAGATTATCCCCTAAAGTTATAATTTTGGACTTGAACTATCGAAGTTGAAGGAGAAAGCTTACCTTATCCTATAATGTTAATTGGGTTAGCGGATATAGGTGAGAGTTGTTCGAGCTGCAACTGAAGCCACTCCAGGTGATCCAAACACACCAGTTTCAGCAGGCTTACAAGAGGAGTTAGAAAAGAATGCTGTCTATAGCCCAGGTGTTCAAGGGGCTAAGAAGAGCTATGCTGGT